>CAWCBX010000177.1:0-10623 GCA_963793595.1 uncultured Gammaproteobacteria bacterium
CGGCGCGTACTTGTCCGGGAACCATCTATGGCGCGCCCTGGTGGCTAAATGGCTACCTGGTTCACGCGACCGTGTACGCCGTTCGGTCAGCCTTGCATGGATCGCGCGTATCCTGTCGATCGGGATAACTTTCCTCGCGGTAAGCTTCGCCTGGGTATTCTTCCGCTCCCCCGACCTCGACAGTGCCATGCGCCTCGCCACGGCCATGTTCGGATTTTCCAGCTGGCACGAGGTCGCACTGATTACACGGGGCATCGTGCCACTGTTTCCGCTTTACCTGATAATCGTCTGGTTGATGCCGAATACGATGGAACTATTCCAGGCTACCAGGGCAGCGTTACACGTCGAAGAGTACCGGGACGACAAGCTTACGCCACTGCCGGGCTGGCTGACCTTCGCCTTATCGTCGCGTTGGGCAGTGACCACCTCTATCGTATTCATTTGCGCCTGGTTCGCCTTGTCGAACCTGAGCCCGTTCATTTACTTTCAGTTCTGATTGGCCGTGGACATACATTCGAATCCAGGTTTGCATGATAATCACAGCCTCGTTGCGGGGCGCCGCTTTCTGCGTATCTTCGCGTGGTGTGTGTCGGTAACCGCGGTAATCGTCGCCTCGGTCAACCTGGTCGCTTACAACTACATGCTGCGTGATAACAACCAGACCATCGTGCAACTGGTGGCGGGTTGGGGGCGGATGTATAAACCGATTCTCTACGATGAAGCAAAGCCGAACGTTGCCGTCTTCGGCGCCTCCTGGGCCAGGGACGCCTTCGATCCGGATGCGACGGGCCGAATCATCGGGCTAAAAGTATTCAATCATGCCGTATCGGGCGGCACCGCCTATGAAACCCGCAGGTTCGCCGACTCGTCGCTGGACAATCCCAATCTGCAGGCCGCCATCATCAATCTCAACACCTTCTATCGTTCCAAACTAGCTGCGCGTGTCAGGTATGGCTTCGACGAATCTATTCTGGACGTCGATCCCGAACATAAACCCAACCATTGGGTGGCACTGAAGAGAACCTATTCGCTGGCCCTTACCGGCTGGGCGGCGGGCGCCAACCTGAAGCTGTTTTCGACCCTGCGGGCACGTGATAGCGGCGCCGCGCCATCCGACTACCTGAAGGCCTACGAACAAGCGGACCATACCCGGCGTGTGGTCGAATGAAAATAGCCAGGCAACGTATATTTCCCGAGTCCGGCAGGGCGTCGGAACCGTCCCAGCCAGACTCGCCGTCCGAGTTTGATAGCGCCGCATCTGGTCGAACTCGAAGTAATGATCGATGGATTCTGTGAACATGGCGTCGATGTGTACGCCTACTTCACCCCGAACCATATGCGAGAGCAGGACTGCGACCTGCCAGCCACGGAGGAACTGGCATGCACTCGAGTTTCTGCGACGCAAACAGACCATGTGTAACGCCAGGATAAGTTATTTCGACTTTGCCTATGCGAATGCCGTTACCCTCGAAGGTGTGCTGACACCGGTCACGTCGAGCAAGTACTACCGTCCCGACGGTCATCCCCGTCCGACCATGGGCGAGCTGATGGCAGCCCGCATGTTCGACCGCGAGTTCCCGCCAGATACGCCGGCAGTGATCGAAGAGGACTTCGGCGTCGACCTGCTGACCCAGCCTGACGCCGAAGGCTGGTTACTCGAACGCGCCGCACGCTGCGCAGGTGACTGGGGCGAGAACGGCTACACGGACTTCAAAGACGCCATGCTCGCTCAGTAGTTAGGGGCCAGCCTGGCCGACCTGTAATTTACTACAGCTAAAAATATCGGCGAATCTTGCGCACACGCTTGCGGAAAGATTGAGTTGCTGTGCGCGGATTATTTTTCACCGGCGATGGCAGCGTCGCCGCGAGCTCGATTGCCTGGCGGCTGTTGAGTCGGTTAGCGGGGATACCCCAGTAATATCGCGCCGCTGCATCGACACCGTAAATGCCCCTGCCGAATTCCGCGACGTTGAGATAATGCTCGAGAATACGTTTCTTGGAAAGATTTCGTTCCATGCCTATCGTCAGCCAGAGTTCATGCCATTTACGCAACGGATTTCGCGATGGACTGAGGAACATATTCTTCACTGTCTGCTGGGAAATCGTGCTGGCACCGTAGACCATGCGTTGTTCCGACAGATTGTGCTCCATAGCATCCTTGAGCGCCTCGAGATCAATGCCATCATGCTCATAAAAGCGACTATCTTCGGCGGCGATGACGGCCCGTATCATGGCTTCTGGAATGGTCTTTATCGACACCGGGTTCCAACGCAGCTTTGGCCAGTCCGGGTGTCGTTGACGTTCGCTCTCGTAGTCGCGAATGAAGCTGGAGCGTTGTATCGGACCCTTGCGGTACAAATCCCACTGCGGCCATATCCCGACCAGGTAACCGGCGTCCATCACCACCAGCACCAGCAGCAGCAGCAAGCCCCAGCGCAAGACGCGTTTGAGCAGTTTAACGCGAAATATCGAACCGGTTCTGGAGGAGTATCTGGAGGCCATCGGCGAACATACTAGTACATAAGCTGGCGGACTGTCGTGACTTAATCAGCGCCCGCAGCAACCGGTAAAGGCGCATTCATTACCAACGGCATTAACCTGGTGCAGCGGGCTACTCGATTTGTATACCCACACTATCAAGCACCTCTAACAGGCTTGCGCTTTCGACCAGCGCCTGCACGCGATTGATATCGGCCGCAAACCAGACATCGCCATCCTGACGTTGCGGCACTACTTCGCGCAGCGCCTCGACCAGCGCCCGCGTCGGGGCATCGAGTGGAAACCCGGCCGCAATATCATCCACCATCGACAGCGCCTGTGCGGCTACCAGTATTTCGCCGGCGACTACCGTGGTGGTGTTCGCGCTCACCAGCGCCGCCTTGCGCGCACACCAGGTGGAATTGGAAACATGGTCCTCGGAATTGCCTTTGCCGGGAATCGAATCGACCGAACCGGGGGTGGCCAGGGTCCGGTTCTCCATTACCAGCGCAGACAGCGAACACTGTACCGTCGCATATCCGGTATTGAGGCCCGGGGTACCCGATGCCAGGTTGCGCGCCAGGCCAAAACTCATCACCGGATCGATCAGGCGGGCAACGCGCCGTTCGCAAATCGAGGCCAGGTCGGCCAGCGCAATGGCCAGGAAATCCATTGCCTGCGCGACATACTGGCCATGAAAGTGGCCGCCGGAAATAGCGCGCCGATCGGCACCATCATGGAGGATTAGCGGATTGTCGGTAGCCGAATTTATCTCGGTTTCAATCACACCGCGAACATAAGCCAGCGCATCACGCGCAGGCCCATGTACCTGCGGGGCACAGCGCATCGAATAGGGATCCTGCACCCGTCTGGATGCGGGCTGACCCGGCGCACGTTCTTCTCCGGGAAAGACCAGGTCGCGTGCGCCTGCGGTCATACGCTGCGATTGACCGACCATCGACATGACATTACGCGCTACCAGCGCCTGCCCCTTGTGTGGCCTGGTCGCATGCAGTGCAGGATCAAACGCATCTTTCTCCCCGCGCATCGCTTCAAGCGACAACGCGAGGCCGAGATCGGCATGGCGTAACACGTTGTCGGCATCAGCCACCGCAAGCGCTGCAAGCGCCAGCGATACCGTGGAACCGTTGAGCATGGCGGAGGCATCTTTGGCGCCCAGCACCAGGTTCACTTCCAGGCCAGCCTGTGCAATGGCTTCTGCGGCAGCAAGACGCCTGCCCTGGTAATCGATCTCGGCTTCTGCAAAACCGCATAGTGCGCCGCAAAGATGTGCCAGCGGTGCGAGATCGCCAGACGCTCCAACCGATCCCCTGCAGGGCACTACCGGCGTCAATCCGGCATTGAGGAAGTCGACAAAACGTTGCGCGAGCAGCGACGAAATACCCGAGACATCGGCTGCAAACGCATTCAGCCTCAACAGCAGGGTCGCCCGCACGACATCACGCGCGAACGCCTCGCCCAGCCCGGTCGCATGGGAGAGGATCAGGTTGCGTTGATACTGCTCGATATCCGACACGTCGACGCGGCGATCCTTGAACGAACCGACACCGGTATTCAGCGAGTAGATCAACGGCGCATCGTCGTGCATCCAGTGCTCGGCGATATAGGCCTTGGTGACATCGAACTGCGCCAGCAAAGCCGGGCTAATCGATACCTTACGGTCGTTGCGGGCGACATCGACCACATCCTGCAAACCCAGGCCGTCGGCGGTAATTATCAACTCGTCATTCATTTTGAGTTACCTGCTACGATATAATTCAATTAACAACCCTGCGGCCAGTAGCGGTTGATTTTTCAATATCGGACGCAGTTCAGGGGAGCACCCGCGCAATGATTCTCGACCAGTCATCCGGGGCAATGCGGGCAATATAGTGAAATCCCCCCTCGCCGTCGGGTCGAAATATGATCGCCTCTCCCTCGCCTGGATAAACCGGTGTCGCTGCCTGCGCAACATTGCCGTGTGCCACGATAACCGTGTTGGTACCCGTGGCCGGTTTGGTTGACAGGCGCATTTGAGCACTGGCGATAATTTCGGCACGACCACCAAAATAACTGGCAACCCGCAAATTCATGACGTCGGTTGTCGCTTCCACCGTACCCAGTTGCATCAGCTCTGCGGTTTCAACCGTGCGGCAATACGGGCTTGCCATCACCTCGCCAACCGGCAACCCAAGCGCTCGAATAGACTCACCGATGTTGATAGATGTTTGCCGACCTTCAGCTGAGAGCTGGCGCATGCGGGAACTGTCACAACTCAACCAGTCCCCCGTTTTGCCGACCGCGTCAGACTGCGACCAGTCGGTCGCCGCATGGCGGAAATAGATATTGAAACCACCCGTGCGCAGAGTCTGTACCAGGGCCTCGTCGGATATAGTCGGTGCGGTCTGTGCGGCGACTCGATCAACGCTAACCGGCAGCAGGGCCAGCACGACCAACAGGATGATCGCTGCTTTCATAGCGCAACGAGACAATGCTTGAACATGGCTATGCATCGGTTCAGTGCCCCAGGCCCTGTATGTGCGCAGGGCCGACCCCGCAACAACCACCAACAATCTGTACGCCGGCTGCAATCCACTGACGCGCCGCATGCTGGAATTCCTCAACACTGCAAACGCTATCAAACTGCATGTGTAAATCGACGAAATGCCCCGAATTCGGGTATACCGCCACGGGACCGTGCCAGTGTCGACTCAATAATTCCAGGGCGGCATCGGTCGCCTCGGCCTCACTGTGCATGATCGACAGAATCACATCATTCGATTCGATGGCATCAATCACCCTGCGCAGAACTTCCTCCAGCGACAGGACCGGGCCACCCATTCCACCATGAGTAATCAACGCTGTCGCATCGCCCGGATCGCGCTCGCAGGTGAAACCCAGTATTACCGGTAACCCGAGCCCTTCGACCGCCCTTAACATCGCCAGGCTGACATCTATATCGAACAACATTTCCAGCGCGAATAAATCAACTCCCGCGGCCAGCAGGACTTTTGCCTGGTCGCTGTAGTTGGTCACCAACGCTGCGCCCCGGGGTAACAATGAACGATCAGAATTTGCAGCAAAAGTAGACAGTGACCCCGCGGCCCATAATGTATCGCGGGCAACGCCAACCTGCTTCGCCGCATCATCGAACAGGCCCACCGCCCGCCGGTTCAGTTGCTCGAACTGATCGCCGAGGCCCAGCGGCTCAAGCACATGGCGCGCCAGCGCAAAACTATTGACGATATGCAGCTTTGCCCCGGCCTTGATATAGTCTGCGTGGACCTGTCGAACCACGTCGCCATGGTCACGCACCGCGAGTGCACTCCAGCCCTCGCCTGCAAAGGGCACGCCGCGTCGTTCCAGTTCGGTACCCAGGGCGCCATCCATCAACACAAACTCACCTGCGCGGATGCGTTCCATGAAATTAGTCGCCTGGTCTGCCGTCATTTGTCCTGCCTTAATCATTGGCCGCAGGCGATAGTGTACTCATTAAACGCGTGAGAGGTAAATCTCGGGACAAATTACGGCCATACCGTAGCAAGATGTATCGCTAAGCTGGACAGCTTTTGCAACCCATGATCTGATTGCCTGGTATCCACTACAGGTTTCAACGATCCAGCCGATGAAAAACTCCGAGTTGCCCGCAGGAGAACGTGGCGTGTTCGATGTCGATGCATGTCTGTCTCCCACCCTGCCCTCACGCTACTACCATGATCCGCAGATTCATCGACAGGAACTGGATAATATCTTCCACAAAAGCTGGTGCTATGTTGGCCATGCCAGCCAGACACCAAATCCAGGCGACTATCGTGTCGAGCGCGTAGCCGATCAGTGCATTTTCCTGGTACGTGATCAAAACTCGACGCTCAACGCATTTTTCAACGTCTGTCAGCACCGCGGACACGAATTACTAAGCGGCAGCGGCGCGCGCAAAAAAAGCATCGTCTGCCCTTATCACGCCTGGAGCTACGGTCTCGATGGAAAATTGATCCAGGCGCCGCATACCGATCGGTTGCAGAATTTTGACGCCGCGGAATTCGCCTTGAAACCCGTTGCCCTGGCCAACTGTGGCGGATTACTGTTCGCTAACCTGGATAATACGGCAGCCGATTTTGCGACAGATTACCCGGGACTTGGACAAACTTTTACTGACCACCTGCCGGATATCGATCGCTTCGGCACCGCGTTTCAGCTCGACTACGATATTGCCGCCAACTGGAAAATTGTCGTCGATAATTTTTCCGAGGGGTATCACATTCCGGTTGCCCATAAGAAACTATCCAGGGTACTCGACAACGGTACGGGAAAATGTGGCCGATTAGAGCAGCGCTATGCTTTTTTCGAGTCCCGCTCAAAAGCGGGATTTCCCGGTCTCGAACTCGAACCGGGCTCTCCGTATCTGTCCTGGACGCTGTGGCCAAACACCTGCATGTTGAGCCTGCCGGGTTGTCAAAACCTGATCGTGATTCGCATGGCGCCAGACGGGCCGGATCGTTGCCGCGAACGTATCGATCTGCTATCGGTAAACGGCGAGGTCTCGCCTGAGCTCGAAGCGCTCAAAGACCTGTTTGCCGATGAATTCAATGCCGAGGATATCGCCATCGTCGAGAGTGTTCATCGCGGGCTCGGGTCGATGGGCTACGATCAGGGGCGTTACGTTGCCGATGACGGGGATAACTGGTACTCAGAATCCGGTTTGCACCGCTTTCACCAGCAGATTCTCGCGGCGCTTGAGCATTAGAAAGCAAAAAGTTACGAACTATCGCGCACTGCCTGCCGGTGAGTAGAACAGTAAAACAACCGCCCCATCCTCACTCCCGGCACTGTGCATTGCGCCTGGCGCCCTGACGATAAATTCACCCGGATGGTAGGTTTTGTCCTGATCGTAAAAAGATCCTTCCAGTACATAGATTTGCTCGACTTCATCATGGGCATGCAACGGTGAAAACGCCCCTGCATCGACCTGCATCAACCAGGTACGTAATCCTGCCCGGCTATCTTCCAGCAAGGGTTTGATACTAAAGCCCTGCGCACCACATTCCTGCCAGTCGATTTGCTTCGAATCGAAGTCGAGTGAACCTGCCGGCGGCAGGCCGGCAAGACCGGTCTGTGCCTGGCGGACAAATACTTCGCTCATGATTTCCCCCTGTTTCCTGATCTCGTCTGCTGGCGCTGCTGACCCGATCATGCCATTTGTTTTAATTAAGGCAAATTCATTGCTGTAGTTTGCCCCGAGTGGAGAAAGATACACTCAGTTAAGCAAGCTGTCGCCACGCAATCGAGCCGCGATAAAATCAATAAAGCTGCGTACCGTGGGCGACGCAAAACGACCTTCGCGATGCACGATATGAATCGGCCTGGGCTCGGGTTCGAATTCTTCGAGAACAATCTGCAGCCTGCCGTCGGCAAGCTGCGGCGCGACCTGGTAGGACAGTAAGCGGGTTAACCCGAAATCCGCCAGTGCGGCTTCGACCGCAGCGGCGTTTGAAGTGACCACCAGTCGCGGCTGGATACGCTGGTTACGCATACCCTGTGCGGTGTTGAATATCCAGTTCGGTACATCGCTGACAGCGCTGGAATTAATCAACGTATGCGCGGAAAGATCCTGGGGCCGTTCGGGCTTGCCATGACGGCGCAGATACTCGGGCGATGCGCATACCACCTGGCGCACCGATCCCACCTTCAGGGCGCGCATGCTCGAGTCCGGCAATTCCCCGATACGCACGCCGAGGTCTATGCCTTCCGCGAGCAGATTCACATCACGGTCGAGAAACAACGCGGAAATTTCGGTTGCTGGAAAGCGTTCCAGGTACTCGACGATTCCCGGCATGACGAACATGCGTCCAAACATCACCGGCGCGGTGATCGCCAGGTGACCACGAGGCTCGGCATTAATCCCGCTCACGGCCTGATCGACGGCATCAACCTCGGCCAGCACGCGGCGCGAGTCTTCCAGATAACGCTGCCCTGCCTCGGTAGTGCGCACATAACGCGTGGTGCGGTTTAACAGTTTGACGCCGAGGTGTTGCTCGAGCGCCGCGATAGCCCGCGTAACCGCCGGGGGAGACATACCCAGCCGGCGCGCGGCGCTGGCGAAACCCTGCTCTTCCGCAACCGCGATGTAAACATTCATCAAATGAAAACGATCCATTTATTATTCCGTTATATGGAATTATCTATTGTATTTTTCGATTATTCTTTTTTCAAACGAAATTTTCTATAGTTCCCCGCTTGCGCTGCAATGGGTAGCGCAAGCAAACCAACCAGACCTAACTACAGGAGTTAAATCATGAGTCGTATCAACGTAGTCAATCGCGAAGCCGCCAACGCCGAACAGGCACAGCTGCTCGACGCCATCGAATCCCAACTTGGCATGGTGCCAAACTTTCTCAAGGTATTCGCCAACTCTCCGGCCGCACTCAAGGCATTCCTCGGTCTGCACGAGATCTCGGGCCAGGGTAGCCTGGAAGCCGCAAACCCGTGAGCGCATCGCGCTGGCGCTGGCACAGCAAAACGCCTGCGATTACTGCGTATCGGCGCATACCGCCATCGGCCGCAAGGCAGGTCTGAGTAACTCCGAAATCGAAGCCAATCGTGCCGGCAGCAGCGAAGATACGAAAGCAGCAGCCGCGGTCAAGTTTGCCGCAGCACTGGCGGAGCATAGTGGTGAAGTCACCACCGCGGAAATCCTGGCGGTACGCAACGCCGGTTACGACGATGCCGAAATCGTCGAAATCATCACCCACGTGGGCTTGAATATTCTCTCCAACATCATCGGCAAGGCGAGTCGGGTCGAAATCGATTTCCCGAAAGTCGAGTTGAAACTTGCGTCGTGACACCAGGACCCGGGTTGTCGGCAGCAGCAACGTCGACAACCCGTGCCCGCAATTTCAAAACCACCCTTAACGAAGGAGCTGGATCATGGGACACAGATTTGCAGAAATTGCCTTCACCGATTCGGTACGTGAAGTGCAACAACAACTCGGTAGCCGTGCTGGCTACGCATCACTCGATGGTGGCGAAGACTTCAACAACCTGCTCAGTGACCGTGAAGCCGATTTTATCAGCGCGCGCGACAGTTTTTACATGGCAAGTGTCAGCGAAACCGGTTGGCCTTACGTGCAGCACCGCGGTGGACAGGCCGGTTTCGTACGCATCCTCGATGCGAAGACCATCGGTTTTGCCGATTTTAGCGGCAACCGCCAATACGTCAGTGTCGGCAATTTACGCAAAGACGATCGCGTGTCGCTGTTCTTCATGGATTATCCAAACCGCAGGCGACTGAAAATGCTCGGACGCGTGCGCCTGGTGGGTGACGACGTGCTTTTAGACCTCTGAGATCCAGAGTTCCGTCGACTTCATAATTAGGGGAACTCAAATAAGGCTCATCGTCGAGCTTGCCTCCGTTAATGATAAAGTTCGCCGTGGGAAAAAGCTTTACCAAGAAAAAATCTTCTGATTTTAAGTGTGATACCAACACCGGTTGGAGTTCATCACCTTCCAGACTCATGTTTTTGATCGAATTCATATCAATTTCAGCGACACCCGTAATAGTGGTGTTTTCGATCTGAATCTGACCGTCCGAAATACGAACGGTCCCGAAGTGTTTGGTGTTCGGGTTTCGACCGGCCCATTCGATAATGCTTTGCTCCGTATCGATGCGGTATTTTCCGTCTTTCAGCAGTAGCCGAGTTCCAGGATCGCCGGCGATGTCCACCAATTCGCCTTCCAGGGGATAGCCCAGCGAGCGCCAGGATTCAATACCTCCCTTTAAAATCAGAATCTGCTGATATCCATCGGATTGCAGTTTTTCAGCAGCGGTAAGGGCATCCATGGACTGCTCGCTTGATCCGTAAAGAACGATTAACGCAGTTTTGTCATCCGTAATCGACTTCATTTGTTCCAAGAAGGTTACTTCGAAAACACATGCATTTTGGGCACCCGGCAGATGGACAGAATTAAAATGATTATTCGCCAGCGTGTGGATTAGAAAGAAGTGTTTTTCCTTTTCTACCCGCTGTTGTAATTCTTCGGGTGTAACATATTCAAACTTATTTTTTATAGTCATAATTTATCTCCTTTCGGTTCAACGAGTAATATTTTATAGCTTATTGGCTTACAGGCAAGGTCAAAACTGGAATA
>CAWCBX010000178.1:0-13092 GCA_963793595.1 uncultured Gammaproteobacteria bacterium
CTCACCCGCGGCGCGCCCGCGCAGCGCCTTCAACTGGGGCTCCACGCTGTGGCACGAACTCGCTCACGTGTTCCACCTGTCGATGACCGAGAACCGCGTCCCGCGCTGGTTCTCTGAAGGGCTCGCGGTCTACGAGGAACGCATTGCCCGCCCGGGCTGGGGCGGCGACGTTACCCCCGATTTTCTGCTCGCCTATCTCGACGGGCGATTACTGCCGGTTAGCCAGCTGAACAATGGCTTCGTTCGACCGAGCTACCCGGAACAGGTGATGCATTCCTACTTCCAGGCCTCGCTGGTGTTCGAATTCATCGAGCAGCGCTGGGGATTCGATGTCATCAGGGCAAGTCTGAACGCATACCGGGACAGCAAGAACCCCGATACCGTGTTACTGGAACAACTGCAACTCGATAGCGAGGCACTCGACGTCGCCTTCGACGATTACCTGAAAACCCGCTATGCCACCGCGCTCAACGCGTTGAGTAAAGACCTGGAAGCCGATAAGCCGGTGCCGCCGTCGGACCAGGTGACAGTCGAGACCGCACTGCCCGACAAGTATTTCGACCAGCTCAAACTGGGGCAATTGCTCTATGAACAGGGCAACCTGGAACTGGCCGAACTGTTTCTGCAAAAAGCGCAACAGCTGTTCCCCGAGTACGCGGGTGACGATAGCAGCTACTGGTTGCTGGCCTCTCTCTACCAGCAACAGGAGAAATTCCCGCAGGCGGAAGCGCAGCTGGAGCAACTGGTTGCGATCAATGCCGAACACTACCCGGCGCAGCTTAAGCTCGCGAAATTACGCGCCCAACGCGGCGACAGGGCCGCTGCCGCTGCCGCGCTGGAAGCCGCAATTTACATCTATCCCTACGATCTCGAACTGCACCGGGACCTGGCCAGCTACCAGACCGACCTCGGCAACTGGGAGGCCGTTGCGCGTGAACGGCGTGCCCTGCTCGCGCTCGATCCGGTCGACAAGGCGGAAGCTTTCTACCAGCTCGCCTGGGCTTACGCGCGCGCCGGCAATCGATCTTCGGCCCGCGAGCAGATACTATATGCCCTCGAGATCGCGCCTAATTATTACCGTGCGCAGGAATTACTGCTTGCGTTGCGCAAAACAAAACCCGCCGCAACGGGGCAGCAGTAACCCATGCACCGGATTGACAGCTTTAACCGCAGATCGCGCCTGGCGCATCCTGAACGACACAAGAGGTTCACCGATGGATAAGCAGACTGAACAGACGGAATCCCTGCAGGACGAGGACGATATCGGACTCGCCGAGGATTTGATCAAGCGCTACGCGCGCTTGCGCGCCGAACTGGGCAAACTGATCGTGGGCCAGGACGTGGTGATCGAGCAGGTCATGCTGACCATACTGGCAGGTGGCAACAGCCTTATCGTCGGCGTTCCCGGCCTCGCCAAGACACTGTTGATTCACTCTATCGCGCAGGTGCTGGATCTCAGGTTTTCGCGCATCCAGTTCACACCGGACCTGATGCCGTCGGATATCACCGGCACCGACCTGGTGCAGGAAAACCCCGACACCGGCAAGCGCGAACTCAACTTTCTGCCCGGCCCCATTTTCGCCAATATCGTGCTTGCCGACGAAATCAATCGTACCCCGCCGAAGACGCAATCCGCGCTACTCGAAGCGATGCAGGAACACCGCGTGACCGTACAGGGCAAAACCTATGAGCTGGACGAGCCCTTTTTCGTGTTCGCCACGCAGAACCCGATTGAACTGGAGGGTACTTACCCGTTACCCGAAGCCCAGCTCGATCGTTTCATGTTCGAAATCATTATCGATTACCTGTCGGCAGAGGATGAGCTCGAGGTGGTACGCCAGACGACTTCACTGCGTGAAATTGCGTTCGAATACGCCATGAACGGCGAAGAGATACGCGCGTTTCAGAAACTGGTACGCAAGGTGCCGGTATCGAAGCCGGTTTCGCAATACGCGCTGGACCTGGTGCGCTGCAGCCGCCCGGGCAGCGACGACGCGCTCGACTTCGTGCGTGAATGGGTCGACTACGGCGCCAGCACCCGGGCCGCGCAGTACCTGGTACTCGGCGGCAAGGCGCGCGCACTGATCAACGGTCGCTACCACGTCGATTTTGACGATATCGTGCAGCTTGCGAAACCAGTACTCAGGCATCGGGTGTTGCGTAACTTTCATGCCGAATCGGAAAAAATAACTTCCGACGAACTCATCTCGCGTCTCATCGACGCGGTGCCGTTACCGGTTTCGGGCATGTAGCGGGCGGTATCGTGCTGAGGAACAAGCAGTCACAGGGCCACCTGCCCGGACAACGATTCATCGATCCGGACGTGCTGACGCGTATCGATAACCTGGAGCTGTTAGCGCGCGGCGTTGTGGACGGGTTCATCAGCGGTCTGCATCGCTCACCCATGCTCGGCATGTCGGTGGATTTTGCCGAACACCGCAGCTACATGCCCGGCGATGACGTGCGCCGTATCGACTGGCGGCTGTTCGCGCGCACTGACCGTCTTTATGTCAAGGAATTCGAAGCCGATACCAACGCCAACCTGCACCTGCTACTGGATGTTTCCCGCTCCATGGACTTCGGCAGCGGCGCGGTAACCAAGCTCGAGTATGCGAAATTTCTCGCCGCGAGCCTGGCCTACCTGTCCCGGCGCCAGCGCGACCGTATCGGCCTGGTCACCTTCGATAACAAAATTATCGAGACAATCCCACCGTCGATCCGGCATTTCAACATGGTGTTGCATGCCCTCGATCGCCTGACAGCCGGCGGTGCCAGCAGTTACCGTGATCCGCTCGCTAAAATAGCGCTTAACCTCGGGCGACGCAGCCTGGTGGTGCTGATTTCCGATCTCTACGACACGCCGGAGCGACTGCTCGGCGCGATCAATCAACTGCGCCACCGCGGCAACGACCTGATCGTTTTCCATCTACTGGATCCATTGGAACTGAGCCTGGAGCTGGGTGACGTCGCCAGTGTCGAGGACCTGGAATCAGGCGTTAACCTGCCGATCGCAACCGATCAGTATCGTGACAGCTACCAGCAGCTGATCCGGGATCACCGGGCTGAGCTCGAACGGCGCTTAGGCGCCAACCAGATCGACTACATTTTCGCCGATATTTCCCAGCCGCTCGATAACATCCTGTTCCGCTACCTGTCAGACCGGGAACGCCAGAACCGGACTCGCTAATGGGCCTGTCGTGGATCAATCCGCTGTACCTCTTCGGCCTGCTGTCACTGGCCTTGCCGGTGCTGATCCACCTGGTGCAAAAGCAGCACAACGAGGGCAAACGCTTCCCATCGCTGATGTTCCTGCAACAAATCCCGCGACGCGAGAAACGCCACCTCGAGATCAGGCACTGGCTGTTGCTGGCGCTACGCTGCCTGCTGCTGTTGCTCATCGTGCTCGCGTTTGCGCGACCGTTCTTCAATAGCGATAGCGGGGCAACAGGACTGGAGCCGGGGCGACAGGACAGCATCATCGTGCTCGACCGATCCTATAGCATGCGCATTGCCGACCACTGGCAACAGGCGCTCGCTATCGCTTTGCAACTGGTGGAGCAGAAACAGGCTCGGGATCGCATCGGCGTCGTATTAGTCGATGAAGAAGCCGAGATTCTCAGTGACCTGACCAGCAGCGCCAATAACCTGCGCTCGGTCCTCGAGGGCCAGTCACCCGGCTTTAAAGCGACGCGATTAACGGGCGCGATCGAACAGGCGGCACGCCTGCTTGCGGGCAGCAACGCCAGCAGCAAGCAAATTATCGTGGTCTCTGATTTTCAGTCCGCGGCCGCGACTGCCGTTGCCAGAATTAGCGCGGATATCGAGCTTACCGCTCTGCCGGTCGATGTCACCCGGATCGCGAATGCATCGATTACCTCGGTAGCCATCGAAGCGTCGTCGCGCGCTGCCGCCGCAGAATTTTCGCTCACGGTCGAAGTGACCAATCGCGCCACCACTCCGCTCGAGCAGGAAGTCACGCTCACACTCGACGGACGAGAGATCGCACGACGCCAGCTGCGGCTGGCGCCAGGATCAGTGCTTACCGAAAGCTTCGATCGATTGAGCGTCAGCGACGATTTGCTGCGCGGCACCGTCAGCCTGGCGGACGATGCACTGGCGCTGGATAACCAGCACTATTTTGTTTACTCGAGCAGGCAGCAGGTCCCGTTGCTAATCGTCGAAGGGTCCGCGGCCCGCACCAACCAGGCGGTTTACCTGCAGAACGCGCTGGGCCTGTCGCGTGAGCCCGTGTTTCGGGTCGAACGCAAGGTTTTAAATGAATTGCGAGCGCAGGACCTGCCGACCTGGGCGGTGATTATCCTGAACGACGTCTCGATTCCTGGAGGCGAGCTCGGTGAGGCGCTTGCCGATTTCGTTGCCGCGGGCGGCAGTTTACTGGTCAGCGCGGGCGTAGCGGAGCAACGCAACTGGTCGGCTGCCTACCTGCCAGGCAGCCCCGGGCGCAAGGTCGATGCGAGACCGGCAGCCGCTTATAACATATCGGATTTCGAACCCGATCATCCGCTATCCATTGCTCTCGGCACACGCAATACGACCGACCTGTCGTTGGCACGGGTTTTCAGTTATCGCGAGCTGCAACCCGGGGCGAATGACAGGGTCGTGGCACGCTATAGTGATGGCGCCGTGGCGCTGCTGGAGCGTCGCGTCGGTGCGGGTCGCGTGCTGGTGTTGACCACGACGCTGGATACGCACTGGAGCGACCTCGCGCTGCAGCCGGTTTTTCTGCCCTTTCTGCACCAGGGCCTGCGTCATCTGACGACCTTCGAGTCCTATCCCAATCAGTCTGAAATCGGCAGCATCACCGATGTGATGCGTTACGCGCGGGCGCTCGCAGGCGCCGACGCCATCGTCGCTGCAGCGGCTGAGCGGCCACTGATTATCGAATCACCGTCGGGCGACGAAATCCGCGTCGAGCGACAATCCCCGCTGCTATCGCTCACCGAGCCCGGCTTCTACCAGGTCCATCACGCGACCCCGAGTGGCGTGGAAATAACCCTGGCCGCCAATATCGATCCGTTCGAAGCCAACCAGGAGAGGCTTGACGTGGCCCGGTTTGTGGAGGAAATTAGGGCTTCTGCTGAGCCCCCCGCAACGGGTGCAGCCCTGACGCGGCGACAGGCCGCCGAATTCGAGCAGCAACAGCAACTGGCATACGCAATTCTGCTGGTGGTGCTGGCATTAATGCTCATCGAGGCCCTGTCCGCTAACTGGATTGACGCCAGGCGCTCTATCCGCACCGGGGGAACGGGATAGCTGACGAAAAACATGGAAACGACACGCAACAACATTAGCACCGGATGGTTCAAGCTATTAACCCCGGTGCGGGACTCGCAAGCCACCGACAGGCCGCTCCTGTCCGCGGTCATCGAGCGTATACGACAGCGCTGGCGGCTACGCCTGTTTGCGCGCGGCCTGCTTTGGACCCTCGTACTCGCAACCGTGGTGCTGCTGCTATCGGCATGGCTGTTAAACGCGTGGCATTTTTCTCCTTCCGCGGTCTGGGGATTACGTTTCAGCGCCGTTTTTGCGCTGGTTGCGCTGGTGCTGCAGTTCTGTATCAAACCATTGCGCCGCAAGGTAGATGACGTCCAGGTTGCGCTCTACCTGGAAGAGCATGAGCCAGGTTTGCAGTCGCTTATTCTGAGCGCGGTCGACGCCCGGCGTGCAGACGGGCAGAATTTATCGCCGCAGTTGGTCGAGCAGCTGACGCAGCGAGCGCTCGACGCCTGTGTGCAGGTTGGCTATGGCGATCTGGTCGAACAGCAAAAACTCCGCCAGGCAGGCCTGAAACTCGCGATGGCGCTGGTCTTTATTATCGGCCTGATGGTCTGGCCGCCGGCGTTTTTGCGCAGCGGCGCGCCGGCATTGCTGCAACCCTGGACCAGCGCGAGTGAAGCGTCTCCCTATCACATCGAACTGGCGCCCGGTGATATCGAGATTGCGCGCGGCGCCGATCAATTGATCAGCGCCACGATTGCCGGCTTCGACGGTGCTGACGTGCTGCTTTTCACCTCGCGGGACGCAGGCGAAAGCTGGCAGCAAACGGCGATGGTTGCTGCCAGCGAGAGCGGGCGCTACGAATCCTTCCTCTTCGATTTGAAACAGGATGTCGATTACTACGTCAGCGGGGCGGGCCGACAGTCACCAGCTTATCGCATTGCGGTCGCCGATATTCCCGCGATCGAGTCGATCGGGCTGCGCTACCATTTTCCCGCTTATACCATGTTGCCAGCCGAAACCAGTCAGGGTTCGGGCGACATTTCAGCACTGCGCGGTACGCGTGTCGAAGTACTGATCAAGCCCACGATTGAGATCCCCGGCGGGGCCTTGCAACTCGCCGACGGCCAGCTTGTCGAGCTGCTGCGCGCGGAGGACGGGAACTGGGTTGGCGAGATCACGATACAACAGGACGGCGCTTACCAGGTGACACTGCAGCGGGCGAGCGGTATCGACGTCGACGCCTCGCCCGAGTTTCGCATCAGCGCACTCGATGACCTCTATCCAAACGTATCGATACTCAGCCCCGGGAGGGATATCAAGGTTAGCATCGTCGAAGAGCCGGCATTGAAAGTGCGCGCTACCGACGACCAGGGTATCGCCAGTCTCGAGCTGGTGATGTCGGTTAACGGCGAAGCAGAGCAGCGCATTCCGTTGATGCCGACGGCGGACGAGCCGGGCGCCAGGCAACAGGTCGACGCCGAGCATATCATTTACCTCGAAGATCTCGGACTGCGCCCCGGCGACCTGATTTCCTATTACGTCAACGCCGCAGATCATGCCCCCACCGATGAGGCGAGGACCGCGACCAGCGATATATTCTTTTACCAGGTACGTCCCTTCCGCAACAATTACCGCCGCGCCGAGCAACAGGGTGGCGCTGGCGGCGGCGGTGGCGCCCAGGGTGGGCAACAGCAGGGGCATTTGTCGGAGCAGCAGAAGCAGTTCGTGGTGGCGACCTTCAAGATGATTCGCGATCGCAATATCTACAACGATCAAACTTACGCGGAAAACCTGGAACTGCTCGCCACGGCGCAGGCGCGTATCCGCGATCGGGTGGAAGCGATTGTTCGACGTATCAGCAGCCGTGCGATTGTCCGGGCCGACAAAAGATACAAGGTCATCCTCGAGGAATTGCCGCTGGCGGCAGAAGCCATGCAAGAGGTGGAGCAGCAATTGCAGCAGGCCGGGATCGAAGCGGCGCTCACCGATGCGCAGATCGCGTTGAAGCATCTGCAACGCGCCGATGCCGAGTTCAGGGATATCAACGTTTCGCTGGCTAACCGCGGTGGCGGCGGTGCGGGGAACAATACAGGCTCCGAAGACCTCGCCAACCTGTTCCAGCTCGAAATGGACAAGCTGCGCCATCAGTATGACACCGTGCAACGTGACGCGCAGCAACCGTCGCCAGCAGAAGTAATCGACGAAACCCTCGACAAATTGCGCGAACTGGCGCGGCGACAGCAGCGCGAAGTAGAGCGCGCAATGCAACGTCAGGGTCAGGCTAACGGCTCCAGCCAGGATCAGCTGGCGCTGGCCGAAGAACTGGAAGCGATGGCGCGACAGCTGGAACGGCTTTCGCGCACGCAGCCGAACCCGCAATTGCAGCAGTCGATCCAGCAGATGCGCAATGCGGCACAAGCCATGCGCCGCGCCGCGGCGAATGCGACTGCGGGTGGCACGGGAGGTGCCGGCCAGGCACGCCAGGCCGCCCGGGACCTGAGCGAGGCCAGGCGTCTGCTCGACCAGGGCAGGGCGCGTCAGTTCAGCGAAAAGATCGAGCGCAGTTTGCGCCGCGCCGAACTGGTGGAGAAGAAACAGACTGCCATCAGGCAGGAAGTGTCGGCGCTGGATGAAAAATGGGGCGCAAAGCTCGAAGCCCAGCTGGAACAACTCCAACACAACAAGCAGGCATTATCCGCAGAGCTGACCAAACTGGAGAATGAACTCAGCGAGCTGACAACAACCGCCAGGGAAGAGCAGCCGCAGGCGGGGCAGTCGCTAAATCAGGCGATCCGGTCATCGCGCGAGAACCGCTTGCATGATCGCATCGGTCGCACCCGGCAAATGGTGCTGCTGGATGAAAAAGGGCATGCGCTCGATAACGAAAGCGAAATCCAGAAAGGCATCGGCCAGGTACGCGGGCATATCGAAACGGCACTGGAGAACATCAGCGAACCGGGTGACCGTAAACTCGAGCGCTCGCTCGAGCAATTGCGCGATCTGGCGCGAGAGCTACGCCAAATGCGGCAGCGAGCCGCAAGCACTGCTAACGGCCGGGGCACGAACGCGAACGGTTCGGGTCGTCTTGATTTCGATGGTGGCAGCGACCCAGCCTGGTGAACTCGAAGGCATTGCCGAGCGCACACGCCGGCTCGGCGAGGGTTTGCGCGAGCAGGGTGTCGAGGCCGGCGACATCGATCCCGTGCTCGCGAAAATTCAGGATTTAACGCAGGCACAGAATAATGAGGAAATACCCGCGTCCACGCGGCAGCACGATCTCGCGCTGCGCGCCCTGATGGAGCTGGAGTACGAGTTACGCGAACAACTGGACAAGCCTGAATATCCCGAATTGTTGATATCCGAGCCGACCGAGTTACCCGACGACTACCAGGAAATGGTCGCCGACTATTTCCGTAAATTAAGCCAGCAATAAATGAGCAGATATTTTTAGCGGACAGGCCAGTTTTCCTGTCGTTCTGCTTAAACGTGGTCTGTCTCCTGTTACAAGACAATACCTGACCAATAGAAATCTAAGATACAATCCCGCCATGCATAAATACCTGTCGATTTTCTTACTCTGTACCTTAGTGATGAGCGCGTGTACAACGCGACGCACCCGGAATAGGTGACCCGGTTGCATGGTCCAGTCTGCAGAACTGGGCATCGGACAATCAAAGTGACGTGTGGGACGGTTTTCTAAAGAGCTGCCAGAAACTCAGGCACGAACCATGGCAGGGAGTCTGCGTCCTCGCAAAAAGTAGCGGAGACCTGAACGATGCTGAAGCCAGGGAATTCTTTGAATCGCATTTCGACGTTCGGCCAGTCTACGCGGAGGATGGTATAACCGAGGGATTGATCACAGGCTACTACGAGCCCTTGTTAAAAGGCAGTTGGGATCGGTCTGAGGAATTCCGCTATCCGCTATATGGTGTTCCAGAGGATTTACTGATTGTCGATCTTGGTAGTATTTATCCGCAGCTGAAGAACCTGCGTTTGCGTGGCAAGCTCAATGGAAACAAAGTGGTGCCTTACTACGATCGCGCGCAGACTCGATGACGATCAGGATTTACTTCAGGGCACGGAGATTTTGTGGGTGAACAGTTTGGTGGACGTGTTCTTTCTGCATGTCCAGGGTTCAGGCCAAATTCAGCTTGACGATGGTTCCACGGTAGGGGTGGGCTATGCCGGGCAAAATGGTCACCCCTATCAATCCATAGGCAAGGTTTTGATTCAAATGGGGGAGCTGGAGAAAGAAGATGTCACGCTGTTTACCATCAAGGACTGGTTAAAATCGAACCCGACCCGATTGAACGAGGTGCTCGCGAAGAACCCGAGTTATATATTTTTCGAACTGAGAGACGCCGAGGCGGACGGACCGGTTGGCTCGCTCAACGTAACGCTGACACCCCGGCGCAGTATTGCAGTTGATCGCAATGTGATTCCCCTGGGCGCACCGGTCTGGTTGCAGACCACACTGCCGAACGCTCAACAGTCGCCGCTTAACCAGCTCATGCTGGCGCAGGATACCGGTGGCGCCATCAAAGGCCATGTTCGCGCGGATGTTTTCTGGGGCCGGGGAGACGAAGCTGAAAAAATGGCGGGCCTGATGAAGCAGCAAGGGGAGCTTTTTGTATTGTTACCCAAGGGATATTCGATAAAGAAAAACCAGGCCCAGTAAAAAACCCTGCAATAGTGACTTTACCGGGACTGTTCTTCCAACTCACCGATAGCCGGTTTAGCGGAGTGACTAAAAGCGCCTGTGAGATGGAAATAAAAAAGGGCCACCGTTTGCGGTGGCCCTTCGAGTTACCTGGGAGAAAGACTGTCAAGGGCGTCGGTTAAACCGGGCCTGGCCAAAAGCCGGCAGTTCTTTCAGCCTTCTTTTAAACCTCGGAATCCCCGAGTATTTTGACACCTTTCTCCAATATCTCTGTAGACACTAGATCACCCCCTTTATGTTGTTGCGGATAGCGTGGAGCATGCCACAAATTTCGCATCTGTCAATATTAGAAAACAATGTTCGGGGTCAGGTCTATTCAGTTGCTGATACTGGCTTCATAACTAGATCTGTCCCGGTTTTCTAGTCAAGTTAGTAATTCGCCAGAACGCCATATTTCGGCTATTAAATAGGTCATGCGCAGACTTCTCGTTATCCCTGGCCTGTTATTCGGTTTGTTTTTTGCCGGCGGCGGCTTTTTCATGCTCTCGGAAACCGCGTTACCGATGTGGCATAACTGGCAGCGCATGCAGGACTGGCAGCCCGCTGAAGCGCGCCTGCTGTCGTTCTCCGGAGCTGAAAACGAAACCCGCGCGCAATACAGTTACGAATACCGCGGTGTCAGTTACCGCGGCAACGCTGTCGGGGTGAGTGAGGTCAAGGACAATATCGGCCCCTGGCATCGGGACATGCAGGCCTACCTCGGGCGCATAAAACGCAGCGGCGACAGCCTGCCGATCTGGGTGAATCCGTTGGATCCCGCGCAAGCCGTCATCGACCGCGATATGCGCTGGGGCCTGTTCGCACTGGCCAGCGGTTTTTGCTCGATATTCATCCTCATCGGTCTCGGCGTGATCTACGCCAGCTTTCGCGGCGTGAACAAAATGTCGACACGCCGGCGGCCGTCATTATGGGACATGCGCAAGCGCTGGCGGCAGGCACAGGCGGACGGTTCCACCAGCCTCGGATTTCTGGAGTTTTGTCAGCAACATTACGGCGAGTCCGAAAAACCTGGTGACGAGAAAGCCCCGCCGGTCGACTGGCAAAGCCGCAAAGGCTGGGAAGATGCGCGCATAAAATCCGATGTCGGCAAGGGAATGGCGTTTTTCTGGGGATTCGCGGTGGTCTGGAATGGAGTCAGTATCCCGGCTTCATTGGCACTGCCACGGGAACTGGCACAGGATAACTATGCCGCACTGCTGATCCTGTTGTTTCCGGCGGTTGGTCTATTCCTCATCTACAAGGCAATTCAACGCACCCTGGAATACCGCCGTTTCGGCAGGGTTTTATTCACCATGGATCCTTTCCCCGGGGCGATTGGTGGGCATGTCGGTGGTAATATCCAGGTCAAAAACCTGGACTACCTGCGTGCCAGAGAAGCGCAAAATCTATCGGTAACATTGGAATGCGTTTACAGCTACGTCTCCGGCAGTGGTAAAAACCGCTCGCGCCGCGAGTCGATCAAATGGGCCGAACGCGGACAGCCCAAAATCGACAATGCGATCGAGGGCGTTAACCTGGTGTTTCGTTTCGACGTACCGGAGAACTTGCCGCAGGCCGATGTCGAACAAAGTGGCGCCTACCACTTCTGGCGCCTGAGCGTTAGCGCCGAGGTTCCGGGTATCGATCTGAATCGCAGTTATAACATTCCGGTTTTTGCTACGGGTGAAACTTCACGCAGTATCGGTCACGATATCAGCGCCCAGGCCGCGGCGGCGCGCAAACAGGAAGCCGATGCCGCCGGCTTGGCAATCGCCAGCGGCCGGTTCGATATCGAAGGCCTGTCACGCGCGATGCGCTTGCGCCAGGAAGGCAATCGCATTCACCTGAAATTCCCGATGTTCCGCAACAGGTTGCTAACGCTGTTTGCCGCGATATTCGCCGGTGGTTTTGGCTTTGCCTGTTACTCGATGTTCGAGACGATGAGCGGTGGCGGCCTGTTTGGAATATTTAACGCAATCTTCGCTATTCCTTTCTTTCTGGTTGCACTGGTGGCGACTATTGCAGCTGTCTACCTCCCCTTCAACAACTTGAGTGTCAGCATCCAGCCCGGCGAGGTTTCAGTGCTGCGGCGCTTGACTGGTCATCCCTGTCTATCGTCGTCAATTGCACAGGGGCGATATTTCACACCTGAGTATCAAACGCTCGGGAAGTACGGGGCAGGGTATCGATAAGATCGAGCATTTTAAAATTCATGCAGTGGATACCCGGGGCGGTAAGGTAACGCTCGCCGAAGATATCGATGGTGAAGACGTGGCGATGCATTTTCGGGATTTCCTGGCACAGCGTATTGGCGTGGCGGCAAAGTGAAGGTAATTACCGGACCGACTAACGGGTGTTCCAGGGATTCCTGTATCTCGAAGAAAATATGGATCAGAGGACACAGCACGCTAATATTAAAAACAATGGCTCTCTGATCCTTATTATTGCTTGCATTTGCCTCAAACAGGCATGATTTCTCTCAACGCTGCAATATGTGTAACGCCAAAACCACAGCAACTCCCTGCGAGTTGAACGTTTCGCTTCAACCATGATTGAACAACGAAAAATACACGATGCGGGTTTGGCCTCGATCGTATCTTTCGATTGAGGCGATTTAAAAAATTCGGCTGTCTGCCGAAAATAATCGTCCACACTCTTAACAACCAGATTTCGTCAACGGAGCTTCCCGCGTGCATGTCAGATACCCACTTTGGTTGCAAACCGCGCAGCAACGCCCGGGTGCGAAAGTATTCGCGACCTTGTTTGCCGTCGAATCCTGCGCACGGGCACTGCTGTCGACAGTAATCACCATTCAGGCGCTGCACCTGCTCGGCAATGCACGCGACGTCAGCCTGTTGTTTGCCGTGGTCGGGTTGTTCGGTTGGTAGCGAGCTTTTCGATCCCGGTTTTGATTCGCCATCACAGTCGCCGTTGGGTATATACGCTCGGTGCGCTGTTGCTGATCGGCGCCGCGCTCGCGTTTGCCACGGTCGATGTCGTCGGGCAGGTGATCGGCATGCTGCTGCGGGTTTACGGCACGGCCTGTCTCAACATCGCCCTGAGTCTTTATATTCTGCAGTATATTCGCCGCATCGAGTTAACCGTGTCCGAGTCGCGCCGCATGCAGTACAGCGCTATTGCCTGGGTTGCGG
>CAWCBX010000179.1:0-44340 GCA_963793595.1 uncultured Gammaproteobacteria bacterium
CGGTCGGCTTATTGTCGACACGCGAACTGCTGCGCCTGCATTCCGCTGAAACCGAAGCACCGGATCAACCGATTCCGGTCTCTACGCTCATGCTAACCGATCCGCCCACCATCTCGCCAGATGCTCTCGCTGGACGAAGCGTTTGTGCGGATACTCGAAACTGATAGCGGTTGTCTACTGGTTGTCGCTCGTGGCCAGTTACTGGGTATTGTCACCGAGCGTGATCTACTCGAGGCCGCAGTGGCGCTTATTAGGGATGGCAGAAAAGAGAATTGACGGCCTTGACTAGCGCTATCAGCAGGTACAGATTCCTGTTAACCCGGTCTCCGGGTAAGTGGAGAAATTGGCTTTGCGCGCCTTTACATTATCCTGGCGCGCCAAATAGCGTTTACCGTATATCCCTCCACCGGTTAGATCCCTAAAATCCGCGCACGATTAAATCTGCACACTATTTCAGGAGAATTGTTATGTTGATATTAACGCGACGGGTCGGGGAAACCATCATGGTAGGTGACGATGTTCAGGTTACCGTACTCGGGATCAAGGGAAATCAAATCCGCATTGGTATAAACGCACCCGATGAAATCGCGGTACATCGCGAAGAAATCTACAACCGTATCCAGGCCGAGCAGGAAGAATAGGGCCGAATTTACCTACTACTGATTAATCCGCTTAAAGCGTTAAAAGGGTCGGTGACAAACGCCATTGATTATCAGTTGTCACGACTTAAAGGGGTCGGTAACAAACGCGAATGATTAGCAATTGTCACCGACCCCTTTGTTTGGACTCCTTTAGAGTTCGCTCTAACGGGCAAAAAAGGGCGCCCCTATCGGGACGCCCATACAACCCTAAGTGCTAGTATATTATCGATCCTGCAGGACAATCACTGCTAGTGTCGCCTGGATACAAGATACAGTAAATTGTACCGATGCTGTTGCCGCCGCCCGAACTCGGGAAATAATACAGCAGTGGGTTTCTGCGGTAAGCAGAGCTGTGTCCATCGCTACGGATCAGGGATGGATTGGTAACGTCTGCGATACAATCAGTCGAGTTAGACGGGTTCGTGAGCACTTCCTGACAGAGCGGCAGGTTACCGGGTGATGCAGTGGCATTGCCAATACACACACCACCCACTCCGTAAGTATTCCAGTTACCCGATGGTTTACAGGGCTGCGCACACGAAGCAGGTAGGGTATCACCTGCTCCGGTCGCAATACACTCAGGCTTCAGCTCGCAGGTTCCATCACATAGCAGCCCGACACCTTGCGTGACAGAATCGGTTTTAGGTGCACAACGCGTGTCACCTTCAAGACCACGTCTTTCCACGACCGTACCGGTTGCATCAGCTTCTGCCTGGGTATCGGCATCACACACCACGGCGACATTAACCGTAGCCGTATCAATGTCGGTACAAGTAGGGCACTCATCACCCTCAAAGGTGCCTGACACGGTGGCCGTGTTAGCCAGTTCTCCAGCTTTGGTGGGTAGCGCTGGAGTCCCGTCAAAAAGATGATCGACGCTGTTTAGCACGAGCGGAGAGCTGCCACCTGCTAGTGTTGTTTGACCCTGCACGGTAAAATCATCAAGATCATCATCCGGGGTACCGTTATTATCGACAATCATCAAGTTATTGATGGTGCCCTGACCGTCGTTGCGGATAGTGTAGCAATAGGACACTTCAAAGGGTGCTATACCGTTAATCTCGTCGGTTGCATCGGCACAATCGAAAACGCTGTCAATAATTCTGACGACTTTCTTCTCGAGGCTGATCACTGGCGGTGACGTAGTCACCGTAATCTCGTCTGTACAGACTTCCAGTTGCTTGTGTGAAACCGCGGTTCCCTTGCTACCGAGCGTGGTCACCGTGTCACCGGTAACACCGCCTGGATAGATATACTGACAGTAGTTTGCACCCTGGTTGCCCTGGGTAATCGCCATTTTCGCCTGACAATTCCCGCTCACGGAGAATGTCGTTGACCTGTTTCCGCTCTGGCCCACCGCAGGATTCACGGTCACCTGAAAATTACAGGTACTGCCCGAATAATTACAACTCGCCCCCCCGGAACCGACGGTGCAACCGTTCATGTTGTGATCGGCGCAACTTGTGGTGGAGCCGATACTACCGGAAAAGGTCGCATTGACATCTACACAGGTACTTGCCATAGCGTTACCTGACAGCCCCATGATAATCAGGGCGCCGGCGAAAAACTTCATCGAGTTACTTACAACATAATTCATCTTAATAATCCTCCTTTTACTACTTGCTTTTAATCTGCCTGTCTGGACAGGCTTCAAATTAACTAACCCAAAATAATTTCTTATTACTGCATCAGAAACTGAGCGTAAACCGTGCCATTACGGTCCGGTCGGGAATGTATGGTCCCGTCGATGGATCGTCCTGGAACTCACGGAAGCTGTCATCCTGGTAATCGAAATCCCTGTCTGTCAGGTTCTGCACCGTCAGGCTGGCGATACCCCTGCGTTTTGGAAAGCGGTAACCGATGGATGCGTCGTACACGCTAAAATCGCTCTTCCCCTCCGAGTAGGTTGCCACGTCGGAGCGATCGACCTTCTGCTCGACAAAGGTAGTACCGAAACCGGTAAAGAAACCATTCGGGTAAAAGTACTGCAACTGCAGCGGCAGGCTATATGTGCGCACCTTGTGCGGCAGATTATTATTGGTTGTCGCCGAATCACCTTCGAACTTGTCATACACCAGCTCCGCACTGAGGCCCCAGCGATCCGCTGGTGTCCAGTAGAGATAGGCCCGGTGGGTCCATTCATCCCAGTCCAGGTAATTCTCATCCCAGTCGGTGGTGCTCGAAGGGCCGAAGGAAAATTCGGGTGTTTCCAGCTCGCGCCGACTGAACTCCGCGCCAACAAATACGGCCGGGGTTATCTTCCAGTCCACGCCGGTGCCGATACGTTCGGAGCGGGTCGCATTGGTATCGTCAAAATACTGGTTGAAACCGGCGACCTGGGTCGGTTCGAGGGTCCGGTTACTCGCCAGCGCCGGCTTGACCACCTTGAACCAGGCGGCCCTGAGACGCAGTGAATCGGTTACCTGCCATTGCACGCCGAGCTTCGGGTTGAAACGATTGACATCGATATCATCCTCGTCATAGTCGTGGTAGCTCATACCGACGGTCCAGGTGACCTGGGTCGGCATATTGAAGTTACCATACGCGTAAGCACGTGAATCCCTGATGGTGGGCGTGACCTTGAAGTCATTATCAATAACGCCACTCGGCGGACCGAACAGGCCCGCCGGGGTAAAGGTTATGTTATTGGTAATCAGGTAATCCTGGTCAACCTCGGCATAGGTCACACCGACGATGGTGTCCAGGGTCTCCCCCTGGTACAGATGCTGGGCCTCGAACTGCCGCGAGATTTCGTCAGTTTTGGTTTTCTGCGAGGTATCAATCGTCACGGGAACGAGAGTGATAATCGGAATCGGAGGTGCTGGAAACGGTGGGAAAGTTATAACCGGAAAGTCGACCGTATCCTGCGTTTCCAGGCCTTTCGTGTCCTGATCGCGGTCACTGTAGATGGCGGAGATCAACAGGTTCGACCTGGGGTTTGCGGTATAGCGCAATCCCAGGCGGCCAGATTTCTCATCGAAATCCCGATTGAAGCTGGGATCAAAATCATCTTCGCCAAAATTCTGGGCCAGGTCGCCGCTATCGGATTTCCGATGACCGAGTTCGGCCTGCACATTCAGTTTCGGCGAAATGGCCGCCTGCCCAAATAAATTATAAATCTCGTGATGCAGGTTGTTATTGTCGCGGAAGCCGTCGGTGTCGTAATCAAAGGCGCCGGCACTGACGGAATAACGGTCGAATACGCTCGATACCACCATCTCACCGCCGCTGGTTTCGTCACTACCACCAAAACCACTGACGTTGAACTGGGTCTTGTTGCGTTCAAACAACGGCGTGAATTCGCTGAATCCGGCGCTTGCCGGACCACCCGCAGTGACAATATTCAGGTTGGTCGAACTGACGCTGGGCTGGACCGGATTGATGTTGTTGTCCTGTAACATCTGCGCCTGCAACAGCTCGCTGACGCGAGACACCTCGCGGCGGCGGACATTTCGGTAGCTGTCTGACAGGAACCGGTGTGAAGACGAATTGGCCGGATCCAGCAGGATTGAGCTGCTTGCTTCATTTACGCCGAGTTGCTCGAAACCCAGGTCGTTATAGGCCCTCGCCAGGCTGGTACCGCGTGCTGCGCGGTCCTTGTCGAGCAACAATCGTCCGCGATAAGTCGCGCGGTTATCATTGAGTTCGACGGACTTGTCGAGTGCTGCCGCCGCTTCCACCGGCCGGTTCTGGGTCTGCAATGCAATACCCTCGTAGAGCCAGGGCGTCGGGTCCATAGGATCGAGCTGGCTGGCAATAGCGAACTGCTCGCTGTCGAGCGGTGCGCGTTTTTCCTCGAAGTAGGCCTTGCCGAGATAGGCACGCAGCAGGGCATCGTTCGAACCGAGGCCTACAGCCACCTCGATTTCGCTGCGTCCCTGCTCGAGATCACCGGCACTGATCATGGCAAGTCCCAGGCCGAGGTGGGGCAGGGGATCGGATGAATCGAGCATAATCGCTTTTTCAAATGCAGCCTGCGCATCGGCAGTGCGAAACTCGACCAGGGCCACAAAGCCGAAGGTGATTTGCGTCCGCCCCAGGTCCGGCGCCAGTGCTACCGCCTTTTGCGCCGCCTCTGTCGACAGCTGGTTTTCACCCAGCATCAGTTGTAGCTCCGCCAGGCGCGCCCAGGCGAGGGCGTCTTCGGGTTGTTTCTCTACGGCCAGCAACAATGTGTCGCGTGCCTCGTTAATCTGGAAACTGGCCTGCTGTGCGTAGGATAGTGCGATGTAGGTAGCGGCACTATCGGGATTCAATGCTACGGACTGGTTCGCATCGGCGAGCGCCTGCTCGAGCTGATTCAGCACCACGTTAATCACCGCCCGCAGCGCATAGGCAAGCCCGGCATCGCTGCCCTCGGCAATCGCCTGGTCCAGCGTCGTGCGCGCCTCGTCGACCCGACCGACCGACAGGTCAGCCGCCGCCTGCTTTAACTCCGGCGAAACATCCGTAGCCTGGTCACCACCGGTAGCAAGAATGGTCGGGTAATACAACGACCATTGCGCGGCATTGCGCGGTTGCACCACGGTGCGCGATTGCGGTGCCTGGCCCTGGCTGGCACTGGCTGCTTCGCCACCGGAAACCGAAACGCTGCCGAGATCGTTAGCGGCCACGACGGTACCTTCGAATACGGTTACTTCGGACTGCTCATCGGTAACCCGGAAAACAAACTCGGTACCTTCGATAGAACCGTTGAGGTAGGGGGAATTAACGGATAATTTCTTCGGTTTACGGCTGAACGAATGCAGGGCGCCCTTGATGATGTCCAGCAAGGAGCGCTCTTCTTCCTCTTCGTTGATATCGACCAGACGCATGGTTGTATTCTCGTCGAGTCTTAATACGGCATCATTCACCAGGTTGATCGCCGCACGGCTTTGTGCACCTACACGAATCGAGCTGCCTTCACATAGCGGCGTTTCCAGACTGGCATTCAGCCAGTCCTCGCCGTCGACGAGCTGGGTTTCGACACTGCCCTTAATATCGACAAAACGACCGACAGGCTGCTCACAATCTGCCCTGGCCTCAGCGCTCAAGATCAAACCCGACAGAACCACAAGCACTATTAACGGCAATTTCGAATACGACGAAAACGTACTCGAATACCCTCGACTACCAGCCCCAGGTAACAGTGCTTTCAAAATGCCCCACCCTTATTATTAATTAATTTTTTCTATCAAATATTGAAGGAAATGAATCAATTAATTTATTTTTATCGCTTGATCCTATACCTGTTTTTTAGTTAACACAATACCCCGTATCAGGGATAAAATTTTCTTGTACCGACTCTCCCTCCTATTTTGGGTCGCAATCATGTTCAATAATCTTTCTAAAAAAGCCTATTAATCAGCGTGTTTCTGAACCGATAGAGCAGTCGTATTTCAGGTACGCTTAAACTTTATCACTGCATTAAACCTTCAGATAAGGTAGATTCGTTGGCAGTAAGTTAAATAACCAGAATAAACCCTGAACACATAGTCACTAACTATGAAACGTGTTTTTAAAGGCCTGCTTCTCGGTACGCTGATCGGTTTGATCGGCAGTTTGCTGGGCCTGTCGCCCTACGGTACCGTGTTCGAACGAAGCGTCGGCCTGGACTGGCTGTTCAAAACCCGAGGCGAGATTAATCCACCGCCGGGAGTGGTGGTTATCGCGATCGACGGAACGACGGGCGTGCGGCTGGATATTCCCGAGTTACCGCGCGACTGGCCGCGTTCGATTCACGGTGAACTGGTGGATGCGCTGGTCCGATATGGCGCATCCGCCATCGTATTCGATATGGATTTCCGCAGAGTGAGATCACCACCGGAAGAGCAGAAATTTGCGCAAGCCGCCCGGCGCTCCGATCGGGTCGTCCTGTTTCAACATCTCACGGGCAAGGGTCAGCGGATCGAAGACGCCAGCGGTAAAGTTCTGGGCAGCGTCTGGGTCGAGGAACTCGTTTCGCCCATTCCTTCACTGCGCGGAGCGGCGAGGGGCCTGGGACCCTTCCCGTTACCCAAGCTCGACGCTGCCGTCTATGAATTCTGGGTATTCAAAAGCAGCGCGCGGGAAGCGCCAACCATGCCCGCGGTCGGTTTTCAGTTGCATGCGCTGAAGGCTTATCCACAGTTTTACCGCTTGTTGAAAAACAGTGCTGTCACTCGCCAACTGGAATTACCCGAATCCGTTGACAAAATTTCATCAGCCGAGGACCTGCACAAACTGATGACCGGTGTCAGGGCGGCCCTGGTTGCTGAGCCGATGCTGGTAAACAATCTAATCCAGGAACTGAGCGCAGCCTGGGTGCAATCCGAGTCAGCTGAAATCCAGCATCTGCTTAAATCACTGGTGGCGATGTATGTCGGCGGTAATGAACGCTATCTTAATTTTTACGGGCCGCCGGGTACGATAAAGACGATTCCCTATCACGCCGTTATCAAGGGCCCGGATGCCAACACCACGGCGGAAGATTTAGATCTCAGCAACAAGGTTGCTTTCGTCGGTTTCTCGGACCTTTACGACCCCGGTCAGCCGGACCGCTTCTATACCGTATTCACCGACGAGGACAGTATCGATTTGAGCGGCGTCGAAATTGCGGCTACCGCATTTGGCAACCTGCTGCATGACCAGTCGCTGCGGATTCCCGGTGCAGGGACCTCACTGGCTATGCTGCTCGGGTTCGGCATTTTCATGGCCTTGCTCATTTACCTGACACCGGCAATCCTGGGGGTACCCGTTGCCATCGCTGTCGTTGGTGGATACGTGTTTTACGCACAATCTGTTTTTAACGGCAGTTACCTGTGGTTACCGCTGGCGACACCAGTGCTGGTTCAGTTTCCACTGGCCCTGTTTATCGGTTTGTTGATCCAGTATCTGCAGCAGCGCCACCAGGTACAGCACATCAGCGAGGCCATCAAGCTATATGTACCTGAAGCGGTATCGAAGGCCCTGGTGAACGAGGACCTAAATCCGGAAAATATCGACCGGGTCAGCTTCAGCACTTGCCTTGCGACTGATATGGCGGGGTTCTCGACTCTCGCGGAGAATATGGGTCCTGGGGACCTGGCCGAATTTTTGAATGACTATTTCGATACGCTCTCGCAGCCATTACGCGATCACGATGTGACCGTAACCGAATTCCGTGCCGACGCCATCATGTGCGCCTGGACGGGACAGGAAAGCGATGCCGGAGGTACGCAGGAAACCGATTCTTGCATCGTTACAGGCTGCCGATGCCATCGAGGACTTCAAGGCCAGGCATGACGCTTTTGACGCATCTTTGCGCATCGGTATGGAAGCAGGTGAAGTGTATGTCGGGCATTCCGGTGGCGGCGGTCATTTTGTATACAGTATCGTCGGTGATTGCGCCAATACCGCTTCTCGCATCGAGGGTTTAAATAAGCAGATAGGCACGCAAATACTTGCCACGGAGCCCGTAATCGAAGGCATCGATAATTTACTGACCCGCCCGATCGGAGATTTTGTTTTTGTCGGTAAAACGGAACCCCTGTCTATTGTTCAAATACTGAGCTTAACGAGCGAAGCTACGGCAAAGCAAAGCGAGCTTTGCGAACGATTTGCCACAGGATTTGATTTATTCATGCGGGCGGAATGGAAAAAGGCTTCGAAGGAATTTAAATCTATATTAAAAGACTTCCCCCATGATGGCCCTGCGCGTTTTTATCTTATCCCAGTGTCAGTCGAGAATCAAAGCCGAATCATTACCGGAAAATCCTCACGTCATAAATATGACCCAGAAGTGATCGACCGCCTCGATCATTGGTGAAAGTTTTTGCTGTCCTCCGGTGCTGCAGTGCGGTCCTGCATATCATAGTCCCTGATGACGGTCGCGACCCGAAGTCGATAGTCAGACATAATGCCATCCCGGCCGGCACGCTGGGCAGCGCGGTGTTTTTCGAGGTTGCGCCAGTTGCTGATCGCGGCTTCGTCACGCCAGAAGGAGATCGATAACAGCTTGCCGGGCTGGCTCAGGCTTTCGAAGCGTTCGATTGAAATAAAGCCATCGATAGCGTCCAGTTCCGGGCCGAGGTCCGCGGCGAAATGCAGATAATCCTGCCTTCTATCCGCCACCGGTTCGAATTCAAAAATCACCGCGAGCATCGAAACACCTCTTTTATGTTTCATTAATTGACGCAGTATACCGGTTTGGCTATCCCGCCTGATCCATGCATGGCGACTTTGTACCGACGAAACTGCAGGCATTTTCCTGCGCGGGGCCTGCTCGATCGACTTCAGCCTTTATAGTGATCAGGCCAATGCAGTTTTACTACCGGGCTATCGACAGCATAAGTATGGCAGCTGTCCAGAAATGCATTCGAGTTAGCAGAGGGCTTATCCTTGCTGCGCTTTATGTTTTCGCTGGCGATTGTCTGGATCGCGGTGGTTGCGACCGGACCGAGCAGCTCGGTCAGGTGGGTGCAACCTCTATTACTACCCATCGCTGTTTTTGATTTCTGCGTCCAGCCCGGGGCGATCCTGAGACCGATTAAATTACGCGCCACGGCAGTCACGCACTTGCAGTAATTGTAGGGTGAGTGGTCGATGACTGCATCGACGTCAATCACTTCAAGCTCGAGATTGACGGTCAGTCGAATCGACATGTCGTGCAAGGCTTCGTCAGCCTCGATCCAGCCGCCACGATCGCGATTCCTGAAGCGGTAGGGTTTGGTATCGACGATTCGTCCTTCGATATCCCACAACCCATCATCGCGCTGATAGCCATGACAGGTCACGACACGGGTGTGCGCCAGTTGACGCTTGGCGGCTGCTGTTAGTGGCACGAAAATTCTCCGTTGAGCGATTTTTACTGATTAAATTGGTGGGTGACATTATCATGCGCTATCGCACAGGAACACCCTTGAATGAGCAAATCCTCCCATATTGTTCGACTCAGTGATCGCGGCAAGGGCATCGTGATGTCGATCGGGGGTGTGTTGATACTAAGCCCCGACAGCTTGTTGATTCGGCTTGCCGGGCTGGACGATTATACGCTGTTATTTTATCGTGGTCTGTTCCCGGTAGTCGCGATCAGCCTGATCCTTTTAATTTACTATCGCGCGGGTTTCTTACCCGCACTGCTGCGAATTGGTTGGGCCGGAATTCTTAACGGGGTCTTTTTTTCTGCGGTCAACATCACTTTTATCGGCGCGATTCAAAAAACCTCGGTCGCAAACACCTTGCTGTTTCTATCATCAGCCCCAATTTTTGCTGCAATTTTATCGTTGCTGGTACTGCGCGAAAACCAGCAACCAGGCACCTGGCTGATCATCGCCATATCGTTGCTAAGCATATTCATCATCGGTTGGGGTAGCTACGGCAGCTACGGCCTGGCTGGCGATTTGCTGGCGCTGTGCTGCGCAATCTTTACTGCCTGCAGCGCAGTGCTGGTACGTTACAAAAAGGATATCGACCTGGTGCCGTCAGTCATCATCGGCAGTTTTTTTACCGCTTGTTACGCGCTCAGCCGCTCACCGGATCTGGCAATATCTTCGACCCAGCTGCTGTATGTCGGGATTATTGGATTCATCCTGGTACCGTTCGCCTTTATCGTGCTGACGATAGCGCCGAGATACGCCAATTCGGCCGAGGTACAACTGGTCTACCTGCTGGAAAGCATACTCGGCCCACTGTGGGTCTGGCTGGTGATCAACGAAACACCTTCGCTGAACACCCTGGTCGGCGGCAGCATGCTGCTGGTCTCGGTGGCCTGGTTTGCGCAGCATACAATCCGGCAGGAAGCAAAAATAGTCTGAACCCGGGCCTCAACTCCGACAGGCGATCAGGTTCACCATTTCAAACGCTATCGTCGCCGCCGCCAGTGAAGTGATTTCAGCATGGTCATAAGCCGGCGCAACTTCGACCACATCGCCAGCGACCAGGTTCATGCCCTGCAGGCCGCGCAAAATACCGACCAGTTCACGGCTGGTAATGCCCGCAATCTCGGGCGTTCCTGTTCCCGGCGCATGCGCCGGATCGAGCACATCGATATCGATCGACAGGTACAACGGATTATCGCCAACCCGATCCCGAATGCGTTTGACCACATGGTCAACCCCATGCGCCTCCAGTTCGTCGCAATGCACCACCTTGAAGCCGAGTTCTTCATCGTTGGCCAGATCGTCAGGACTATACAAGGGGCCGCGGATGCCGACATGCATCGACGCGTCATCGTTAAACAAGTTTTCTTCGGCAGCACGCCTAAACGGCGTACCGTGTGTATAAGGCGCGCCAAAATAAGTATCCCAGGTATCGAGGTGGGCGTCGAAATGGACCAGCGCCACCTGGCCTGCGACCTTGTTTACCGAACGCAGTAGCGGCACCGCGATAGTGTGATCACCGCCAAGGCTGATGATTACCGGCGCCTTTTTATACAGCTCGTCGGCAGTCACTTCGATCTGCGCGATCGCTTCTTCTATGTTGTAGGGATTGCAGGCCACGTCTCCGGCGTCGGCAACCTGGATTGTTTTGAACGGTTCGGTATCGTAAGCCGGATGAAAATTGGTGCGTAAATGCCGCGAGGCCTGGCGAATGGCCTGTGGACCGAAACGAGCGCCGGGTCGATAGCTGGTACCCGAGTCGAATGGAATTCCAAGGATCGCAACATCACAGTAGGGAACGTCGCGTAGTTCCGGCAGCCGGCAAAATGTCGATGGGCCCGCGTACCTGGGGACGACGGTACCGCTAACCGGTTCGATGGGGGGAGTCTCTGCCATGGGTAATCCTCGACGTTAAGCGATTTGTTATATCACCGATATCTGGCACAATCAAACCGGCTCATTCAGACAGGCAATAAGCGTGACAATCAGAACCGTATTGAAAATGGGAGATCCGCGTTTGCTGGAGGTTTCCACCGAGGTCGATGTTATCGACCCTGTAGCCCTGGAACCGCTGTTGACCGATATGTGGGATACCATGGCTGCCGAAAACGGGGCAGGGCTTGCGGCCCCGCAAATCGGTGTAATGCAGCGCGTGGTCATTTTTGGCTACCAGACCAATTCCCGCTATGCCGATGCCCCGCCAATCCCGCAAACGGTGCTGATTAACCCGGTTATCACGGCGCTGGGCGAAGCGCAGGAAGAGGGGTGGGAGGGCTGTTTAAGTGTTCCCGGCATGCGTGGTGTCGTACCGCGCTATCGTGATATTCACTACCGCGGATTCGATCAATACGGCAACGAAATCGAACGTGAAGTTTCCGGCTTTCATGCCCGGGTCGTCCAGCATGAATGCGATCACCTGGATGGCGTGCTTTATCCGCAACGAATCAGGGATATGCGCCAGTTTGGCTTTCTCGACACCCTGTCTGAACAAGGCGTCATCGAGCTGCAACCCTGCGACGATGATCCCTGAGCGCAACATTCCAGCCGCCAGTTATGCGCTACTCGCCAGCGGCGCCAATTTTTCCTGCGAGGTACTGCAGGCACTGCAGCAACAGCACTACCTGCCCGCATTGTTGATCTTGCCGGAATATCCACCCGCGCAAAGATTATCGGCTAACGACAGGGAAATTCTATCAACTGCACCACAACGACGTTTGCTGCAGCAGGCGCAAGACATCGAGATAGCTTATGCCCCGGCATCGCAACAGGCCAGCTGTGCCAGTCTGATTGAACAGCATGCAATAGATTTTCTATTGGTCGCCTGCTGGCCATACCTGATCGATAGCATACTCATTGATAGCGCGCGTATGGGGGCTCTCAATATGCATCCCTCACTGCTGCCTGATTTTCGCGGACCCAATCCCGTTGAACGACAACTCGAGTGCAAACAAGCCAGGTTCGGAGTAAGTTTGCATTTACTGAACCAGCATTTCGATCAGGGCGATATCGTAGCCCAGGCTGAATTAGGCGATCTTGACAGGCCTCCAGACCGCGTCTATCTGGAACATCGCTGCGCGGTACTCGGCACAGCATTGTTTATTGCGGCAGTGAAACAGCACGAACAGGGCTGGAACCCGGTTCGACAGCCTGTTTTAACCGTTTGAAACTGTCTGCAGGAAAGCCTCGGTGTCAGCCGCGCTGGCACCCACATCCTGAGCGATACTGAACACGATTGTCCTGTAATCACCCTGTGGATCGTCAAGATACTCATCACAGACCATTGCCCCGATGGGGCCAAAATGATGAACCGCCGCGGTTTGTATAAGCCGCTTCAATTTTGCATCCACTAAACCCGGACCTGAAAAGTCACTGCTCCGTGGTAGCGTTGGCACATCAGTAATGTTGGTGACCATCGTGGTTGTTTCGTCGAGCGTGTTTGCATTCAGTTGCGCTAGCACCTCGTAGGTATCGAGAGTTTCACCTGCAGCTTCGTGGATATCGCTGTTGGGGTGCTCGGTAATCCTGGCGCGTTCGATCTGGGTTATCAATTGCAGTGCTGCCAGACCTTTCTTGATGCGATAGGTAAGCAGGATGATCGCCCCCTGATCAAATCCGATTTGAAACGCATGATTGTCATCACTCACCCCGGTAATTAAACCACTGTAAGCATTACCATGAAGATTTCTCACCAGATCGACGAAGTCGTCGTAAAGAATCCAGTTACTCACCGCAACTCCTGATGTTCATAAGCCGGGCTAAATGGGGCCGATATAATAGTCAAGATGATTTCGACTTGGCATAAATTCGCTTAAAAGCGACCCGCAAACTGGTCTGCATACGGTGAAACGCTTCCGCCAACTGGCCAATTTCGTCGTGCGATTCCGGCCGGATTTTTTGTTTCAAATTACCATGACTGATATCCTCGGCATGCTTGGCGAGCCGTGTAATCGGTCCGATAATGATTTGATTCATTACGATCGTCATCACGATTGCCATGACCGTCACCAGGGCCAGCAGGGTAATGAGGTTGGCGATGGTAGATGCGGTTAGCTGCTGCTGTAACTGTTTCCTTGAGACGAAGACCGCCACTTCACCGATCGACTTGGTGCCATTGTTTACCTCGCTTGCCGACTTGATCAAATCACCGGCAATAGCCCCGTTCGATTCTACCAGGAGGCCATTCGCATCGCGTTCACGCGCGGCAAAGACCGATTTGGCGTCTTCGTCCCAGACCACGATCGCCTGTACATTATTTTCCAGCATTTCTGCTTCAAGCGTAGAGTCGACCAGGTCTTTATCAAGGTCCCACATGGGACCGATCAAGTGTTTGGAAAGGCGCTGGGAAGTGACTTCGGCCAGTTTTTGCAGATCCGCAGTCAGCTGCTTTTGTTCATTAATGACCTGGTAGGCACTTAAACTACCGAGTACCAGCGTGCAGGATACGATTATTACGCTAACCATCTTGATGCGAATCGTGCTGTACCAACGGATAATGCTTGTGCTCATTTAAATAATCCCGGTCTATGCATCTCGAACAGATTTACTTGCGGAAACGGCCGACTATGCGATCGAATTCACCGTTTTTGCGGATCTTGTCCAGGCCCCGGTTAAAGTCCTGTATTATTTTTTCGCCGTCGGATATCTGACGTGACGCCATCAGGTATAAGCCGTGGGTTTCCAGTGGTGGTTCGATGAATTCAACATCGCTAATGCAGAATCCTTCTTTTTTAGCCTCGTATCTGAATAGATCAAAATTCATTACCGCCATGTCGATCCGACCTCTGAACAGCTTGCGAATATTTAAATTGGGAAAGGTGGCAACATGCTTGTCGAGATAGCTGGCCGCATCAAACTCCTCACTATTTGCAAATCCTCGTGATATACCGATGCTGTATGGAGTCAGATCACGCAGGGTTTTGTATTCCGATATCCCCAAACCCGGCCGTGCTATCAAACCCAGCTGTAAAAAATAAATCGGATCGCTGAAAATATACGATTGCTCCCGCTCCTTATTGTGATAGGCGCCCATCACCACGTCGGAGTCACCCACCTCAACTTCCTGCAGGGCACGCGCCCAGGGAATAAAGTCTACCGCGGAGTTGTGGCCCTCGGCCTTGAAGGCGGCCTTGACGATGGCGGTGGTCAATCCTTGCTCGGGGAGATCAGATCCGTAATGAGGCGCCCATTCCACGGTGAGCATTGAAATGTCACGCGCCTGCACGTTGCCGGAGCCTGTAGCCAGCAACAAAATGCACAAAGCGGTAAGATTTTTAAATTGCACGATACTTTTTACCCCCGTATTCCATATACTTGCAGATGCCATCATCGCCCGGTCTCGGATAGCCTCTCGCACAATGTAATACTCAGGGTTTTATTGTTATCAATAGGCCACGATGACTATAAAGTTAACTTGAATTAGCAACATTCCAGTATGTTGCGTTAAGTATGGACCAAAATCCGGATTTTTCCTTAAATACAAAGTCATGACGCATTTATCCCTTGAAGCTCAAATGGCGCTCGACCAGGCACACATCTGGCATCCCTATAGCGCCATGCATAGCGATTTACCCGTCTTCCATGTCGATTCAGCCGCCGGGGTATACCTGAATCTCTCGGACGGCAAGCGGCTAATCGATGGCATGTCCTCCTGGTGGTGCACGATCCACGGCTACAATCATCCGCGCCTGAACAATGCGATTGAACAGCAGTTGCAACGCATGGCGCATGTCATGTTTGGTGGGCTAACTCACGAACCGGCGATTCGACTGGCTGAGAAACTGGTGGCACTGACGCCGCAAGGGCTGCAATCGGTATTCATTTCCGATTCGGGATCAGTCGCAGTGGAAGTCGCATTGAAAATGGCGATTCAATACTGGAACGCGAGAGGTGAACCGGGCAAACAGCGTTTTGCGACATTACGTAACGGTTACCACGGGGACACCCTGGGTGCGATGTCGGTATGCGACCCGGTAACCGGCATGCACAGCCTGTTTAATTCCGTACTTAGCCGGCAATTTTTTGTCGAGCGCCCTCTCTGTCGATTTGGTGAAGCCTGCGATGATAGTGACATGCAAGCCCTCGAGCAGTTACTGCAAAAAAATCATCACCAGATCGCCGCGTTGATTCTGGAACCGGTTGTCCAGGGAGCCGGCGGTATGTATTTTTACGCGGCGGATTATCTCGCGCGTGCACGCGAGCTTTGCGATCGTTACCAGGTCCTGCTGATTGCCGACGAAATTGCGACCGGGTTTGGTCGTAGCGGCAAGTTGTTTGCCTGCGAGCACGCCGCCATATCACCCGACATCATGTGTGTCGGCAAGGCCCTCACCGGGGGATACATGAGTCTCGCGGCCACCCTGACCACAGCCGAAATCAGTAACACGATCGATCAGGGCAATCCCGGGGTATTTATGCATGGACCCACGTTCATGGCCAATCCCTTGGCCTGTGCTGTCGCCGTCGAGAGTATCGAACTGCTAATCGAGTCAGACTGGCAGCAACGCGTCCGCCAGATCGAGCTGCAATTGAAACAATTGCTGTCCCCCTGCGAGGAACTACCCCAGGTAGGCGAGGTTCGATGCCTGGGCGCGATCGGTGTCATAGAAATGAAGCAAGCGGTCGACATGAGCTCGATAATGCACCAGTTTGTCGACGCCGGAATTTGGGTGCGCCCGTTTGGCAAGCTGGTTTACCTGATGCCGGCTTACATGATTTCTGCCCAGGAACTTAAGCAGCTATGCACATCGTTGATTGAAATCGTCGCGCGTCAACCCGGTTAAGATTTAATCGCTATAGCCGATACAGAGCGTGGAGGTTAATATGAAAAATTCCCGGATCATGGCAATACTGCTCTCGAGCTACTCATTGTTTGCTTGCGTCGAGTCTAACCTGGTGGTCGGTCAGCCGGGTGCAAGTATCAGGAGTGAGGAGGTGATCGTTTATTTTATCGATCGGCCACCCTGCAACTTTGAAACCATTGCGCACATCAGTATGAACGGGGGCTACTACTCACTCGAGTCGATGGTGCGGGGAATGCGTCAGCAGGCAGCCAGCGTTGGCGCTACCGGATTGTACGTGCTGCAGACGCAGCAATTGGCGATTAAGGAGTACCTGGGAACCGCTAAAGCAATCCGTTGCTTACCCACATAAGAAAGCTACCAGGGTCTAGCTTTCCTCTTCTTCGTCATCCTGCTGTTCGTCCTCGGGGACTTCCTTCAAAATTTTATCTTTTTCTTCAGGGGTTAATACCACTGTATCTTCATCGCTCATCGCAATCACCTCGGTTACTGGATATTAGTTAGTCTGGCTGCTGAATCAGCATTGATCAAATTGTAGACCAGTTAAAGTGTTTTTGTGGCATCGGTTCCACATAATCAGGATCAATTTTATCTCCGTGGGAACGCATGTACTTACCACTTGAGTGTTACAATCCGCGGATACTAGGGCTTTCAGCAGCGCAACATGAGTAAAAAGAAAATCAGGGTTAGCGATAGCATGGGTAGCGTAGAGATCCCCGCCGACGCGCTCTACCAGGCGCAAACACAACGCGCCCTCGATAATTTCAAAATCAGCGCTCTACGCCTGCCTGATGCCGTAATACATGCCCTCGCGTCGATCAAAAAAGCTTGCGCCGAAGCCAATTTCGAGCTCGAAAAACTTGATCAGCCACGCCAGCAGGCAATTCAAAAGGCGGCCGAGTCGATTATCTCGGGTCAGTACGGCGATCAGTTTGCAATTGACGTCTTCCAGACCGGATCCGGGACCAGCAGCAACATGAACGTTAACGAAGTCATCGCCACGCTGGCATCAAATGAGGGGCTCAGTGTTCATCCCAACGATCACGTCAACATGGGGCAAAGTTCCAACGATGTTTTTCCCTCGGCCATTCATATAGCCGCCGCCCGGAGGATCCATGAACAGTTGCTGCCCGCTGTGCAAACCCTCGAAGCCGCGCTGATCGAACGCATGCAACAACATCAGCAAACCATTAAGACCGGGCGCACACACCTGATGGACGCGATGCCCGTTTCACTGGGACAGGAAATTTCCGCCTGGGCATCACAGTTAAAAAATGATCGTTACCGCATACAAACGACCTTGACTCGACTTCAACAACTCGCTATCGGTGGTACCGCGGTCGGCACCGGAGTTAACACCTCGCCCGATTTCGGCCAGCGTGTCTGCGACAAACTGCAGGCGGCGAGCGGCATTCGCTTCATGCCAATGGAGAATTTGTTTGAGGGTTTGAGTACACAAAACACCACGCTCGAACTGAGCGGCCAGCTGCGTGTGCTGGCGACTTCGCTGACCAAGATTTCTAACGACTTGCGCTGGATGAATTCCGGCCCGCTGACCGGTCTGGGAGAAATCCAGCTCGAAGCTTTACAGCCGGGTAGTTCGATCATGCCTGCCAAGGTCAATCCGGTGATACCCGAAGCCGTGTTGATGGTAGCCGCTCAGGTGATCGGTAACGACACTACCATTTCGCTGGCGGCGCAGTCGGGCAATTTTCAGTTAAATGTCATGTTGCCGGTGATTGCCTATAACCTGCTGCAAAGTATCGAAATTTTGAGCAGTGCGAGCCTGCATCTGGCCAGGGCCATCGATACCTTTACAGTTAATAGTGACGCTATGGCGCAAAACCTGGCGTTTAACCCGATTCTGGTTACCGCATTGAATCCCATTATCGGCTACCAACAGGCGGCTGAAATAGCAAAAACGGCACTACGTCCAGAAACGTCCTATACTTGAAGTGGCCCTGGAAATGACCGATATTAGTGAAGCCAGACTCAAGGAATTGCTGAATCCAGCCAAGCTTGTTCGGAATCATCCGGAAAATGCTAATTGATTCGCTTGTTTTATTAATGCTTTACTTCTAGAATCTCCACTAAATTTATGAAATATAAGGATTTCTCTTGGCAGCTATATCCGTGAAGTTCAGTTCTGTAAATGGCCGCCGAAGCATCGGAATGATCGTTTTGCTGATCGCAGGATTGATCAGTCCCCAACTTCAGGCCAGTATCGAACAGCAACGTCAATTATTTCGTGACGCGTCGTCTGCGCTTGAACGTAATAAAATCACCCGCTTTAACCGGCTGCTTAAACAACTCGATGATTACCCGGCAAAGCCCTACCTGGAATACGATGCTTTCAGCCGTAGGGTCAGTAAAGCCAAACCACAGCAGGTGGAGGAATTTTTACAGCAATTTGCTGACTTTCCATTTGCTTACCATGCCCGTGGCAAATGGTTGAACGTTCTCGCACGACGCGGGGATTGGGAAAATTATCTGAAATTTTTTGACGGTCGCGAAAATACGCGACTGAAATGCCTCGCTTTCCAGGCCAGGTTAAACCTTGATCAGCTTGAAGGACTGAATGACGAAATCGCCAGGGTCTGGTCGCGCGGCTATTCACAACCTTCCCAATGTGATCCGGCATTCGCCTATTTTCTGAAGAGCCATGAACAGGCGGAGCAAGCCATCTGGTTACGTATAGAAAAAGCATTCAAGGCGCGTCGACCCAGCCTGGCTCGCTATCTCGGCAAAAAACTGGATCAGCAGGGTCGAGCCACGGTGGAAATCTGGTACCGGGCACACAGGCGACCCGAGCGTTCACTCAGGCAGTTGGCCGAAGCCGAGGATAATCATTATAACCGTGCCATTATTGTTCATGCGATCGATCGGCTGGCACGTAAAGATAGTCTCAAGGCGCTCGAACACTGGAACCTGATCCGTGACCATTTTGCTTTTACCCAGGAGCAGAAAGATCAAAGCCAGAGGCGAATTGCCCTTTCTGCCGCGATTCAACACGAACCCGAGGCTCGTACCTTGCTATCCAGTCTCGATCCTTCGATCATGAATGACCAGGCGCATCTGTGGTTAGCACGAATTCAGTTGCGCAGTAGTGACTGGCCGGGACTGATGAAAACGATCAACCTGATGCCGGCACACCTGCATCAGGAAAACGAATGGCAATACTGGTTATCACGTTCGATGGAAGCCGAGGGCCAGCTGAGCGATTCATTAAGCCTGCTCGAACAGATATCCGACAAAAGCAGTTACTATGGCTTCCTCGCCGCCGATAAACTAAAGCGTGACTATCGTATAGAGCAGGAAAATGCAGCCCTGGTCGAAGTTGATGAAGACAGCTTCCTGTCATCTAACCCTCACATGTTGCGCGCGCGGGAACTTTATTACCTGGATCGCCTTATCGACGCCAAACGCGAATGGTTTCAGGCCTTGCGCTATCTTGACCAGGACCAGATAAAACAGGCCGCCACGCTGGCGTCGAAATGGCAATGGCATGACAGCGCAATCAGGACTGTCGCCAAGACACCACACCGCAGCGATTACAGCCTGCGCTTCCCAATGCCTTACAGGCAGCAGGTGATGCAGCATGCCGAGGCCCGGGAACTCGATCCATCAATTATCTATGGTGTCATGCGCCGCGAAAGTTTGTTCGACCCATTGGCGCGCTCCAGCGTCGGGGCCCTGGGATTGATGCAACTTATGCCGAGCACTGCGCGCCGGGTGGCAAAGTCACTCGGCATGAAACGTCCGCGCAAATCGGATATTTTACGCGTCGAAAATAACATTCGTTTTGGCACCCACTACCTGAAAACGGTGATGAAGCGATTTGATAATAACGTCGCTCTGGCAGCGGCGGCTTATAACGCCGGCCCCGGTAACGTAAAACGATGGCTGCCGAAGAATTCAATCATGTCGGCCGATTTGTGGGTAGAAACCGTACCCTTCAAAGAAACGCGCAACTATGTGCAGGCGGTACTCGCTTATTCGACGGTTTTCGATAAATCGTTGGGCAGAAACACCTTGATGTCCAGCCGTATGGGTGATGTCAAAACCGTTTATTAAATAGTATATTCGGCCGTATGAAAATTTACGGCGATATCTATTCCGGGAATTGCTACAAACTGAAACTCATGTGTGCGCTGCTCGCTCTGGAACACGAGTGGATCCCGATAGATATACTGCGCGATGAAACCCGCAGCGACAGCTTTCTCGCGTTAAATCCCAACGGCCAGATCCCGGTATGCGTAACTGACGATAACGAAGTCCTGACTGAGTCCAACGCCATCCTGTTCTATCTTGCTCAGGACAGCGACTATTGGCCGCCAGACAAACTGTCGCAAACCCGCGTGCTCGAATGGCAATGCTTCGAACAATACAGCCATGAGCCGACGATTGCGGTAGCTCGTTACATCAAGGTTTACCAGCACATGCCCGCTAGTAGAATGGACGAGTACAAAGCCAGACTCGAAGGTGGTTATCGCGCGCTGGATCTAATGGAAGCGCATCTTTGCGATCGACCTTTCCTGGTTGGCGAGCGCTGCAGCATCGCCGATATTTCACTATTCGCCTACACCCATGTCGCCCACGAGGGCGGATTTGATTTATCTGCTTACCCGTCAATTAACGCCTGGATTGCCAGAATTAAAAGCTTGCCCGGTTATGTTGCCATGCCCCCGGCAAGTTCGCGTTAGGCCGGTTGTGTTGCTAAGTCAATTGTATTAAAAAATCACAGTGTTTATACTTCACGGAAACCTGAATACAGGTGTTTTTTTGCCCATCCAACCCGGAAAGTACTCAAAACCGTGACCAATTTTAATCAACAACTCGATAAGATCAAAAATGAACCCGGCTTTATTGCCGCCCTGGACCAAAGCGGTGGCAGTACGCCCAAGGCCCTGGCAAATTATGGCATCGAGGCGGACGCCTATAGCAACGACGATGAAATGTTCGAAGTTGTGCATGCCATGCGTAGCAGAATTGTAACCAGCCCGGCATTTGACGGCAGTCGAATTATGGGAGCAATCCTGTTTGAGAATACCATGGACCGGGAAGTCGAAGGGCAGGGGACCGCCGACTACCTGTGGAACGTCAAGCGCGTGGTCCCGTTTCTCAAGGTCGACAAGGGTCTCGCTGATGAAAGCAATGGCGCCCAGGTCATGAAACCCATGCCCGGACTGGATGAGCTGTTACAAAAGGCCAGGCAAAAGAATGTGTTCGGCACCAAGATGCGCTCGGTTATCAAGACCGCTAATGCCGATGGTGTCACTGCGGTAGTCAGTCAACAATTCGAAATTGGTCGCCAGATAATTGAGGCTGGACTGGTTCCGATTATAGAGCCCGAAGTTGACATCAACAGTTCGCAGAAGGCCGAGACCGAAGAATTGCTCAAGACTTCATTGCTAAAGCATCTCGACCAACTCGAAGAAGGGCAACTGGTGATGCTCAAATTGACCTTGCCCGAACAGGATAATTTTTACACCAGCTGCATCCAGCACCCCAATGTACTCAAGGTTGTTGCGCTTTCCGGCGGTTACTCCCGGCAGGAAGCAAACCAGCGGCTTAGCAAACAGAACGGTATGGTTGCGAGTTTTTCGCGTGCTCTCAGCGAAGGCCTGAGCGCGCAGCAAAGTGACGATGAATTTAATAGCGTCCTGGATGCTTCTATCGAAAGCATATTCCAGGCTTCCTGCACCTGATCCAAAACCAGAAGACAATCTATATGAAAACAAACATCAGCATCATTGCCGCAACCATTCTGCTAAGTGCCTGCGCAGGCCTCAGCCTGACCCCTGAGGGCGAAAAAGTTCGCATACTGGATCCGAGCGAAGTCAGCAGTTGTCGAGAGCTTGGCAAGACCAATACTTCGGTAACCGACACAGTAGTCGGTGTCGAAAGGCCAGAAGAAACCATAGCCAAAGAATTGCGAATTATCGCCCGTAATGGTGCGGCCCGTATGGGTGGAGACACAATTGTTCCGTTAACCGTAATGGAAGCAGGACAACAAACCTTCGTGGTTTACAAGTGCGTTAATCCTGACGGTTAATAACCGCCAGGCAAAAGACAGCCTTACTGATTTTGTACCATCACCCGGGTCGCCAGGGCGTGTGATATCTCGGCATGCGTCTTGGTGATATCATCACCCGGAGAAAAATGGATTAACTCGTCGCACATCGCTTCGAAGCGTTGCTGGCTAAGTCCTTTGGCCGCCTCGTCCGAGGTTATTCCGTAGATATACTTGCCGCGGGCCCGCGCGTAACCGCATTCGAAGCCGGTCCAGGCCTCCGCTTCTACGCCTTCCAGGATCACGATTACAATATCCGCCTTGTCGAGCTCGTCTTCGTAGCAGGCCTGTAACTCGCGTTGCGACATGGCCGCAGTATCCAGATCGAGGTCGACCTGGGGAATTAACATCTCCATGTAGGGGTTATCCTCGGTCACCATATCGCGTAACGCGAGATTCCATACTCTTGCCGCCTGGGAACTGTTATAGGCCGCCAGATAGGCCCGCACACCGTGATGAATCCCCATGTTGACATTATGGGTAATCGATTCGGGCTCGAGGTTGGTCTCCTTCTCAGCTGCCACCTGCAGCGCATCTTTCAAGGCGATATCACCGCTCATCAGGGCATGGCTGATAATCACACCATTGATGTTAGGCAGATAGCGCTGCCGAGCGATATCATCTAGCGTGCGCACGGTACCGCTGGCATAGACCGGAATCGAAACATCGTGACTCATCTGTTCGGTCAGGGCCAGAACCTCATCAAACTCGGAATCGAGGCGTTCGGTTCCCTTGTGTATCACGCCGGCGATTCCGGTCATCTGCAGGTCACGGATCAAATCCTGCGGCATGAAAGCGGTTTGTGTCTTCCAGCCGTCGATCATTACGTAACCGTCGCGCGTGGCGAGGTGAACGATGATTCCACCCGGATGCCGACTCGCTGCTTCAATGACCAATGGTGAATCGGTGATTGCGACCGTACCCAACACAACGCGCGCCGCACCCGCTTCGAACCAGTCATTGATCTGACTCAGGGTGCGGATACCACCTGCGACCTGGATCGGTATATCGGTTTCATTGAGCAATTCCTTGATCAGAGCCTCGTTGTTAGTGGACTTCGATCTGGCAGCGTCTATATCGACTATCTGCAGCATTTGAGCGCCATCGGCAACAAAATCCTTTACCACCTGGCGCGGGGTAATATCGTGGGTGATATCGTCCCCTTCGATGGCGGCGCGGGTTATTACCTTGCCATCCTGAATTTGAATCTCTGGTATTATTATCATCGCCATCTAGTCCCCGGTTTCAATGATTCGCATTGTACCAAATAGTTCTACTATCGGGATTAACATTTTGTCAAACAGTTTCAAAACGGATAATAACCATGCCGCTGCAACAACCCGTCAAAGTCCTGTTCGTCTGCATGGGCAACATATGCCGCTCACCCACCGCACATGGCGTATTCCAGTCACTGGTCGATGCACAGGGGCTAGGGGGATCTATCCAGGTGGATTCAGCCGGAACCCATAGTTATCACATCGGCAGCCCTCCGGATTTGCGTTCACAGGCCGCAGCACGGTCCCGTGGCATCGATCTAACCGGTCTGCGTGCACGCCGGTTTGTAACCACTGATTTTATTGAATTTGATTACCTGCTAGGCATGGACCACGCTAATCTGGCGGACATGCTTGCGCTTAAACCCGACGCAACCGATGCCAGGGTAAAACTGATGCTGGAGTATTCAGACAGGTTCGAGCAGGAGGAGGTCCCCGACCCTTATTTCGGTGACGATGGGTTTGATCAGGTATTTGACATGATCGATGACGCTGCACGCGGATTGTTGCGCGATATACGTTCACAGCACGGCATTTAGTTATAAGCCAGAAATTTTCGGGCGGTTGCCACGTACTTTTTACGCCACCAGAACAGGGTCCATTTACTGCCGCCCAGTTGTTGCCAGAGCACACCGCAGCGTATACCCGCCAGTAACAGGGCCCTGATTTTGGCTGCATTGTCATCGTTGCGCAGATAATTTTGTTCACCACGCACCAGGATGCGTGGACTGAGGGAACTGATACTGTCCTGATAGAGACCGTCAATTTTGTTGATCACGCTGCCACGGCTCATATCAAAGTCGCTGGTACTCTGTTCAATCCGCTCCAGACCATTGAGTAAATCCTGCGCCAGATCGTGGTTGCGTAACACCTGCGTCGAGATCTTCAGCATTGACAACAAGTAGTAAGCGATGTTTCTACCGGGAGATCGGTTTTCGCCGCCAAGATAGTCGCCCAGCGCTTCGAAACCACGTGACAGGCATGGAATATCGCCCAGCGCATCCCTGGCGGTTGCCGCGTCAATCGTGAACAGACTATTGAGACTGCAATCAAAGGCAGTAGTATCGCAATTTCCATGCACTGCGAGTTCATCGACCAGTCCCGCCGCCTGAAACATCCCGGCCAGAGCCAGGGTTTGATTTTCAAGTTTATTCACTAGTTGTAAGCCACCTCGATGGTGCCACCGCCCAGGCATTGTTCCCCGGCGTACAATACCAACGCCTGTCCCGGGGTAATTGCTCTTTGCGGCGTGCTGAATTCGATGCTCGCGTTGCTGTGCTCAAGCGCAGTTATTCGACAGCGTGTATCCTGCTGTCGATATCTAATTCTGGCACTGCATTCAAAGGGCACTGTGTCAATCGATTGCGCAATCCAGTGCAGATCGGTTATGCGGCATTGCGCATGATACAGATGCGAGTTATCCACGCCCTGCGCGACTATCAGGCGATTTTCATCCAGCGCTTTTGCTACGACATACCACGGTTCATCGCTACCGTCTTCGGTACCACCAATGCCCAGACCCTGGCGTTGTCCGATGGTGTAGTACATCAACCCACTATGCTCACCGAGTTCGGAACCGTCTATGCTGACAATTTTTCCCGGCTGCGCCGGAATAAAACGTTGCAGAAAATCCCTGAACTTGCGCTCACCGATAAAGCAGATTCCGGTGCTGTCTTTTTTCGCATGGACCACAAACTCCTGTTGCCTGGCAATATCGCGCACCTCCGACTTCTCCAGTTCACCAATCGGAAACAATGCGTGCGCCAGTTGATGCTGATTCAACGCGTAAAGAAAATAAGACTGGTCCTTGTTGGCATCCAGGCCGCGTAATAATTCAACCCGGCCATTACGCCGGCGCGTGCGTACGTAATGACCGGTCGCAATTCGCTCAGCACCGAGCATCTGGGCATGATCCAGAAAGGCCTTAAACTTTATTTCCCGGTTACACATAATATCCGGATTTGGCGTACGCCCGATGCGATACTCGTGCAGAAAGTACTCGAACACATTGTCCCAGTACTCGCCGGAGAAATTTACCGTGTGTAACGGAATATCGAGACGATCACATACCTGCTGTGCGTCCGCCAGATCTTCGCTCGCCGAACAGTATTCCTCGGTATCGTCTTCTTCCCAGTTTTTCATGAACAGGCCTTCTACCCGATAACCCTGCTGCAACAGCAGGTAGGCAGATACCGAGGAGTCGACACCACCGGACATACCGACAATGATTTTTTCTTGTTTAGCCGCGCCCATTGGATTATTCAGTTGGCGGCCAGCTCAGGATTGTAGGCGACCGGAAAATCACGCTTGCGCTGCCAGTCTGCAAGCGGCTGGATATAGGGCAACTCGCCATTGTCTCGATACCAGGAGTCGACCACGAAGCGCTTTCCGCTGCCGATCTCGGTGATGGTCGCCGTCCAGTGGGTAAAAAACCAGACGATACGACGCTGTTTGGGATCGACTCGATGCCATTTCAGCAAGCCCAGTTCTTCAAGTGCGGCAAGGTACTGGAAAGTATTGGTTGATTCATCAATACAGTCCATCTGGCGAATAATATCAGAACCCGGGTAGTTACCTCCCTTATCGCGAAATGTGCCGGATAATTCTCCGCTGATACGTTCCATGGTTGCAACGGCTTGTCTGATGGCCTGCTTTTCGGCGGCACTATCGACACTGGCAGGGGTGAATATCGCCTTGATCTCGTCCCAGTCCCGTGCACTGTAATGGATCTCCTGGGTACTCTTGCAACCAAAATCGAAGCACTGCACGAAATAGGGCGCCGCCACTGCCGGGCCGCTAAGGAGAAACAATAACAAGACTCGAACGATCAGCATGATCAGGCAAATTCCTGGCTAATGACATCCAGTGGATAACCGGACCGCTGGCGGAAATCCTCGATACCTTGCAACACCATCGGACTGCGATGTTGTTCGCGACAGGACAAAACCTGTGCGTAGGTCAACCACTCTGCGGCAATAATACCCTGATCCAGATCACCATCAACAAGGTCGCCCACCTCGCCGCGAAACAGAAAGCGAAGATAGGTCTTCGCGGATGATTCATCCGGCTTGAAACGATACACTCCCTGTAACGCCTGCGGGATGAATTGATACCGGGTTTCTTCCAGGGTTTCGCGAATTACAGCCTCGAGCAGGGTTTCTCCCGGATCCAGGTGTCCGGCCGGTTGATTAAACACGATCCGAGCATCGACATTTTCCCTTACCAAGAGGAACTTTCCATCACGTTCGCATAGCGCCGCCACCGTGGTATGGGGCTTCCAGATCGATTCACCCATTTTGCTTGCTGCTGCGCCAGTGGGCGAGTCCCTGGGCATTGAGCCTTAAATCAGTTTGCAGAATTCTGCATAACAGGGCGTTATCGTCACCCGCTAATTTCTGTAAAACCAGGTTTTGCAAAGCCTGTTGCAGTGATGTCTCATAATCCGCCGCTGCGCTATCCTGCTGCCTGCAAAGATCGACATATTCGTCGATCCATTGATTGAAACTGGCTACCTGCGCCGCCGGATTTACGAACTCACCATAATGGGTCAGGTACAATCTGGCAGGATTGAAACTCATGATACGTGAAATCGACTCGTGTAACGCCGCCGGGTCAAATTGCACGGGCGGCGTGGTCGGAATCAATCCCCGGGCCAGTTGCTTCATCGGCTCGTAGCTGATACCGAACGTATCTCCGCTGAAAACGCCATTACTGACCTGATCGTAGATACAAAAGTGATGCCGTGCGTGACCCGGCGTGTCAATAAAAACGAGTTCCCGCTTACCTACATCGAATCGGGCCAGGTCCGGCGCGACAATGACCCGCGCCTCGGGTATCGGTTCGATACTGCCGTAAAGACGGTTAAACTTTTCCTCGCCATACACACCGATAGTCCCTGCAATCAGTTTTTGCGGATCGATCATGTGCGGGGCACCACGCGGGTGAATGATCAGACTGGCCTGCTCGAACTGCTTCATCATTTCACTGGCGCCGCCGGCATGATCCAGGTGCACGTGGGTCGGGATGACGTACCTGACCTGGGATTTTGCAATGCCCAGCTCGCTTAGCGTTGCCAAAACATTAGCCACCGAATAATAAGTTCCAGTTTCGATGATAGCTACTTCATCTGCTTCCTGAAGCAGGTAAATCGAGGCTACCCGGGGTTTGACATAGAGAGCATCGATACAGTAAATACCATGCGCTAGAGCAGCAAATTCAGCCATTGATTAATCTTTCTTGCAATGCTCAGCCATGAACAGCCAGGTTTCGATAACGGAATCAGGATTGAGCGATATGCTGGTGATTCCCTGTTCCAGCAGCCACTCGGCGAGATCCGGATGGTCCGATGGTCCCTGGCCACAGATACCGACGTACTTACCAGCAGCCTTACAGGCATCGATTGCCTGTTTCAATAATATCATTACGGCTGGATCGCGTTCGTCAAATGACGCAGCCACCAGCCCCGAGTCACGATCCAGGCCGAGTGTCAATTGGGTCAGATCGTTCGATCCGATAGAGAAGCCGTCGAAGTATTCGAGGAACTGATCGGCAAGAATGACGTTGGAGGGAATTTCGCACATCATGATAACCCTGAAGCCATCGACACCGCGTTCGAGCCCATTTTCCTTCAACAACTGATGCACCGCCCTGGCTTCATTCAGGGTGCGCACGAACGGAATCATGATTTCGAGATTCTTCAAATTCATTTCATTGCGCACGCGCTTGATGGCCGCGCATTCGAGTTCGAAACTCGGCTTGAAATCGTCGCTGATGTAGCGCGATGCGCCACGGAAACCCAGCATCGGATTTTCTTCGTGAGGTTCAAAAATGTCGCCACCCAGCAGGTGTGCGTACTCATTCGACTTGAAGTCTGACATACGCACGATGACTCGCTCCGGTGCAAATGCCGCTGCCAGGGTGGCAATACCTTCGCTGAGCTTATCGACGTAGTACTCTACTGGCCCGGCATAGCCGCCAATTCGTTGCTCGATTTCAAGCTGCAGATCCTTGTCCATGCGGTCGAATTCCAGTAACGCGCGGGGATGGATACCAATCATATTGCTGATAATAAATTCTAGACGAGCAAGTCCGATTCCGGCATGCGGCAATCTCGAAAAACTGAAAGCGCGTTCCGGGTTACCGACGTTCATCGATACCTTGACGGGAATATCCGGCATTTTCGACAACTCGTGCTGCTGATAATCGAATTCGAGCAATCCCTCGTAGGCGTAACCGGTATCTCCTTCTGCGCAGGAAACGGTGACTTCGCTGAGATGAGAAATATCCTCGGTACAACTGCCGGTTCCGACCAGTGCCGGAATACCCAGTTCGCGGGCAATAATTGCAGCATGACAGGTACGTCCACCGCGATTGGTAACTATCGCGGAGGCTTTCTTCATGATCGGTTCCCAGTCCGGATCGGTCATATCGGTAACCAGCACATCACCCGTTTCGATCTGATCCATCTGCGACAAGTCGTTGATCACCTTGGCCGGGCCCTGTCCGATTCGATTGCCAACGGCGCGTCCACTTACCAGCACAGCTGACTTTTGTTTGAGCTGGTAGCGCTCAATCATGCTGCCTGCGCGGGACTGCACCGTTTCAGGGCGGGCCTGGACAATATAAAGCTTGCCATTCTCACCATCTTTCGCCCATTCGATGTCCATTGGGCGGCCGTAGTGCTTTTCGATGGTGACCGCCATTCTTGCGAGTGCGGTGATATCCGAGTCGTTGATTGAAAACAGGTTACGTTCCTGCTCATCGACGTCAACCGTCTGAATCGCCTGCTCGGGCGCATCTTCCTGCGCGTAAATCATCTTGATCATTTTACTGCCACGGTTTTTTTTCAGAATGCTATACCGGGCACTATCGAGAGTATTCTTATAGACATAAAATTCATCAGGATTTACCGCCCCCTGTACCACGGTTTCACCCAGACCATAGCTACTGGTGATGAACACAACGTCTTCAAAGCCTGACTCGGTATCGATGCTGAACATGACGCCACTGGCGGCGAGATCGCTGCGCACCATGCGCTGAATTCCCGCCGAGAGCGAAACCTCGGCATGCGTAAACCCCTGGTGCACTCGATAAGATATCGCCCGATCATTGAACAGGGATGCAAACACCAGCTTGATCGCATGCAGGACCTGGTCAATGCCGCAGATATTCAAATAGGTTTCCTGTTGCCCGGCAAAAGAAGCATCGGGCAGATCCTCGGCGGTCGCCGACGAACGCACCGCTACGGTGGCGTCTTTGCCATCGCTCGCCATCGCCTGGTAAGCCTGGGCAATCTCCTGCTGAAATGGGGCGGGCAGGGGGGAATCAATAATCCAGCTTCTTATCTTCTTGCCACACAGGGCCAGTTGCTTCACATCATCGGTATCAAGCTGGTCAAGGGTCGCATGAATCTGTTCACGAATACCCGCCTGGTCCAGAAAATCGTTAAATGCGGCAGCCGTTGTAGCAAAACCACCGGGCACTTCAACCCCGAGGTTACCCAGCTTGCTTATCATTTCTCCAAGCGAAGCGTTCTTCCCTCCGACCCGGGGGACATCGTTCATGCCCAGCTGATCCAGTGGCACAATATTTTCTGGCATAAGAATAATCTCGGTATGACACAACAGTTACGTATTGGGCACCGATTATACTAGTATATCAACCTGAAACCGAAGCCAATTCAAGGATCTCGCAGTTAACATGCAATCACCCATACGCCAGGTATTTTTTCTTTCCAACGGAACCGCAATCACCGCCGAAACGCTCGGCCTGAGTTTGCTCGCACAGTTCCCCGACCACCAGTTTAAAACCCGAACCATTCCGTTTGTTGATACCCTCGAAAAAGCGCATGTCGTCAGTGATGAAATCGATCGTAGTATTAATGAAGCAAACCAGTTACCTATCGTGATATGCACCATGGGTGACGCTGATTTGATAAAAATCATTAACCAGAGTAAGGCACTGGTGATCGATCCTTTTGGTGATATCCTGCCACGGCTGGAAAAAGTACTCGCGGCCCAGCACCTTCAGCCGGGAGAATCGCATCGTACCGTTAACCCGTCACTCTACGAGTCACGCATCGACGCCATCGACTATACAATGCAGCATGACGATGGCGGTAAATCACAGAACTACGGGGAGGCGGATATCATCCTGGTCGGCGTTTCACGCTCCGGCAAAACCCCGAGCTGTCTCTATCTCGCCCTGCAGTTCGGCATCAAGGCGGCCAATTACCCGATTACCGAGGAGGATATGGAGTTTGAACAGTTACCCGAACCCCTGCGCCAGTTCAAACAACACTTGTACGGCCTGACAACGGACCTGGATCGACTGGTCAGTATCCGTCAGGAAAGACGCCCCGATAGCCGCTATTCTTCAAGGGAACAATGCCGCTACGAATTGCGCGCGGTGGAGCAGATGTACCAGCGTCATAACATCAAGTACATCAATACTTCGAAGATGTCGGTAGAAGAAATATCAGCCCGCATCATCCGTGATAACGGGCTGCATCGAGTAGAATTGGTTTAACCCATGTGCGTGATGACGGCTGCGCCAAAGTCCGACGTACTTAGCTCGGTCGTGCCGGGTTCATTGCGCGCCAGATCATAGGTCACCTGTTTGGCGCCGATCGCACCTTCCATGCCAGCAATTATCCGGTCGGCTGCCTCTGTCCAGCCCATGTAACGCAACATCATTTCCGCCGAGAGTATAATCGACCCCGGGTTAACCTTGTTCATGCCGGCATACTTGGGTGCCGTGCCGTGGGTTGCTTCAAACACGCCGACGGTATCGGCAATATTAGCGCCTGGCGCAATACCTATTCCACCTACCTGGGCCGCAAGCGCGTCGGAGATGTAGTCACCGTTCAGGTTTAATGTTGCTACCACTTCATACTCGGTGGGGCGAGTCACGATTTGTTGCAGAAAGTTGTCCGCTATAACGTCTTTGACGGTAATCGTATTTCCGGTTTTCGGGTTGGTGAATTCACTCCAGGGGCCACCACCAATTTCCGTGGCACCATACAACTCGGCGGCAAGTTCATAGCCCCAGTTGCGGAAAGCACCTTCGGTAAACTTCATGATGTTGCCCTTGTGGACCAGCGCCACAGAGCTTTTATCGTTGTCGATTGCGTACTGGAACGCTTTACGTACCAGGCGTCGGGTACCTTCGGAGGATACCGGTTTGACTCCGATACCTGATGTTTCGGGAAAACGGATGCTGGTGACATTCATTTCCTCGGTTAAAAAGTTGATTACTTTCTTCGCTTCCGCGCTGCCGGATTCCCACTCGATACCGGCATATATATCCTCGGTATTTTCGCGGAAGATTGTCATATTGGTATCCTGTGGCCTCTTCAAGGGGGTTTCGATGCCGTTAAAGTATCGTACTGGTCTGACGCAGGCGTATAGATCGAGACGCTGGCGTATAGAAACATTGAGCGAACGTATGCCACCTCCGACGGGAGTGGTCAGCGGACCTTTGATGGAAACGATATAATCCTGCATCGCCGCCAGGGATTCATCGGGTAACCATTCATCCTCGCCATAAATCGAGGTTGCCTTTTCGCCCGCAAAAATCTCCATCCAGGCTATTTTTTTATTACCCTGGTATGCCTTCTCCACGGCAGCGTCGACCACCTCTATCATCACCGGAGAAATGTCGATCCCTATGCCATCGCCTTCGATATAGGGTATGACCGGATTGTGCGGAACATTCAGACTGAGATCTTCGTTGGCTGTAATGGGCTGACCTTCGGCAGGTATCTTGATGTGCTGATAACTCATTTTATCCCCTGGATAGCATGTTCTTCTTCGAGGGCGGGATTATACAACAGAAAAAATAGACTGGGGAATAAACGGCGCAGATCAATAGCGTTGCGGCTAAAGTTTAATATCTGGTCCTTTTAAGGGGGTGAACTTTGTGCTACGGCAGCTATTTGTAATACTACTTCGTCAACTGCTTATCGAGCGGATATTCTGGGCCTGTAAACCCTTGGGGCCTTCATCGATATCAAATTCAATTTTCTGTCCTGAGGTCAGCTTTTTATAACCGTCCATTTCAATCGCAGAAAAGTGCACAAAGATATCCTGCTCCTCGTTCGCATCCGTATGTACAAATCCGTAACCCTTTACATTACTAAACCACTTGACTGTCCCGGTGGGCATGACTCATCCTCCTGCTTGTAGTTGTCGTAAAAACACGAAACAGGCTATTCCGACAGGAAAAAACTATGTTAAAACCAGTCGTTTAATCGGGGTGATTTGCCTTATTTCTTTCCCTTTGATTCCAAATAATAATAGCCAAGCCTTGAATTATTTCAAGCCCGACATTATTTTATAGTTTTCGTAAATGAAAAAAGCATAATCATGTCCGATCAGCAGTCCAACAATGACGATGATGATACGCTCCTACTTGAGCGAACCCGTCCGAAGCTCAAGAAACCGCCACTGTACAAGGTGGTTTTGCTGAACGATGATTACACCCCAATGGAATTTGTCGTGCATGTGCTGGAAGCGATTTTCGGTCACAATCGGGAAAATGCTACCCGCATCATGTTAAATGTCCATAAGACAGGAAAAGGCGTTTGTGGAATCTATACCCGCGATATTGCTGAAACCAAGGTTACCGCGGTGAATAGTTACTCCCGTGAAAACAAACATCCATTGCTATGTGACATGGAAGAGAGTTGACCAATAGACCTGTTTTCTAAATCTAGAAAAACTGTTTGAACATTTAGATCACATTCAAGGTCAAATCGTCTATATTTAAATCCATAGTCAGCCATTTTATCAAGACGGAATTATGTTAAATAAAGAACTGGAACAATCCCTCAACAAGGCATTCCATGACGCCAATGAAAAGCGCCATGAATTCATTACTGTCGAACATCTGTTACTGATGCTCACCGACAATGATGCTGCGACCGCGGTTATCGAAGCCTGCGGCGGGAATGTACAGTTGCTCAAGACCGAGCTCGAGATTTTTGTCGATCAGAACACGCCTCTGTTAATGGCTGACGAGGACCGCGACACGCAACCGACCCTGGGATTTCAACGCGTATTGCAGCGTGCCCTGTTTCATGTGCAATCGTCGGGTAACGGTGAAGTCTCGGGCGCCAATGTACTGGTCGCAATATTTTCAGAACAGGATTCACACGCGGTCTACCTGCTGAACAAGCACAACATCGAACGCCTCGATATCACCAATTACCTGTCGCATGGCATTACCCGGGTTAACGAGGAAGCTGACGAGGAATCCTTTACCCATGATGCCGAAGCATTGCCGGGCGACCAGGAAGGCCCCAATCCGCTGGAAAAATTTGCGACCAATCTGAACGAACTCGCCTATTCCGGAAAAATCGATCCACTTATTGGTCGCGATAACGAAATCGAACGTATCATCCAGACACTTTGTCGACGCCGTAAAAACAACCCGCTACTGGTTGGCGAGGCCGGGGTTGGCAAGACCGCAATTGCGGAAGGCCTGGCGCGCAAGATCGTCGAGGAAGATGTACCGGATATTCTATTGCAAAGCACAGTATATTCGCTCGATCTTGGTGCATTGGTTGCCGGTACCAAGTACCGCGGTGATTTTGAAAAGCGTTTGAAGGCAGTTATCGGCCAGCTTACCGATGAACCTGGCTCGATTCTGTTCATCGATGAAATTCACACCATAATCGGCGCCGGCTCGGCATCGGGTGGCGTGATGGATGCCTCCAACCTGATCAAGCCGGTGCTTGCAAACGGAGATATCAAATGTATCGGTTCGACTACCTATAGCGAATTTCGCGGTATCTTCGAAAAAGATCGCGCCCTGGCGCGCCGATTCCAGAAGATCGACGTCCCGGAACCAAGCAATGAGGAAACCTATTTAATTCTCAAGGGCTTGAAGTCACGCTTCGAAGAACATCACAACGTCAAGTACACGCTGCAGGCGCTGCGTAAGGCGACCGAACTCGCATCGCGCTATATCAATGATCGCCATTTGCCCGACAAGGCGATCGACGTCATCGACGAGGCGGGCGCGCAACGCCGCTTACAGCCGAGCAAGCAACGCAAGAAAACCATTGGTATTCACGATATCGAAAATATCGTCGCCAAAATAGCACGCATTCCGGCAAACACAGTGAGCACCACCGATCTCGACATGCTCAAAAACCTCGGCAAAAACCTTTCTCGAGTAGTTTTTGGACAGGATGAAGCAATCAAGGCTCTGGATGCAGCAATCAAGATGTCGCGTTCCGGGCTGGGCCGTGAGTCCAAGCCGGTTGGTTCATTTTTGTTTTCCGGCCCGACCGGGGTAGGTAAAACGGAAGTCTGCCGTCAAATTGCCAAGATAATGGGAATCGAATTGATTCGCTTCGATATGTCCGAGTACATGGAACGTCATACCGTATCAAGGTTGATCGGCGCACCGCCTGGATACGTCGGCTACGATCAGGGTGGCCTGCTTACCGAGGAACTCAACAAACATCCTTATTCAGTAGTATTGCTCGACGAAATCGAAAAAGCGCACCCCGATGTTTTCAACCTGTTGCTGCAGGTGATGGATAGCGGCACGCTTACCGACAGTAATGGCCGCAAGGCCGATTTCCGTAATACTATCCTGGTGATGACAACGAATGCCGGGGCGGAGCAAATGAGCCGGGCTTCAATGGGCTTCACGCTGCAAGATCACACTCTCGATGGCGGCGAAGCGATCAAGAAAATGTTTACCCCGGAATTCAGGAATCGCCTGGATGCGACGATTCAGTTCAAGGCACTGGATACTACCGTGATACTCAACGTGGTCGACAAATTCCTGATTGAGCTTGAATCTCAGCTCGAGGCGAAGAAAGTCAGCATGACGGTTAGCGATGCAGCGCGACGCTGGTTGGCCGAGAAGGGTTATGATCCTAAAATGGGAGCTCGCCCGATGGCACGGGTTATCCAGGATGAGATAAAGCAGGTAATAGCCGACGAACTACTTTTTGGTGAGCTTACCAACGGCGGCAGGGTAAAAATCGATATCAAGGATAACAGTTTGCACTGTCAGATAGTAAAACCGCAGAAGCGCAAGGAAGAGGCCTCGGCGGTAGACTAGCGGGATTATCTATCGCGAAAAGTAATGCGGCCCTTGGTGAGGTCGTAAGGCGTCAACTCCACCGTTACCGTGTCACCGGTTAAAATACGGATATAGTGCTTGCGCATTTTGCCTGAAATATGGGCAGTTACGACATGCCCGTTTTCCAACTCTACACGGAACATGGTATTCGGCAGGGTATCCTTCACCACTCCCCGCATCTCGATATGATCGCCTTTTGGCATAATCTGACTCATTGTTTAAAGCGCGCCATTATCCATTATTTAGCGGGTATATCAATAGAGCAAGTAACGCCCGACAGAACCCTGTGATAACATCCTGTTTTTTTTTGTGGGCAAATCAATTCTATGACAAATTTCGCCTATGTTTTCCCTGGCCAGGGTTCGCAATCGGTAGGGATGATGAATGCCTGGGAAGAACATCAATCAAGTGTAATCGAGGTTTTTAACGAAGCCTCCGATGCGCTCGGCTATGATCTCTGGGCCCTGGTCAGCAAAGGGCCCGAAGCGCGGCTCAATGAAACCGAAGTAACACAGCCTGCCATGCTGTGCGCGGGGGTCGCCAGCTGGCGTGTAGCTTCGCAGCAAGCGGACATGCCGCAAGCTGTAATGATGGCCGGGCATAGTCTTGGTGAGTACAGCGCACTGGTCTGCGCAGGTAGCCTCGAGTTGACCAGTGCGGTCAAGCTGGTTGCGCATCGTGGGCAATTGATGCAATCGGCGGTCGCCGCGGGTGAGGGCGCAATGGCTGCAATTATTGGCCTGGCCGATGAAGACGTGCTCAAAGCCTGTGCGGCAATCGACAGTGGCGTGGTTGAAGCAGTGAATTTCAACGCCCCGGGGCAGGTCGTCATTGCCGGTGAAACTGCCGCGGTCGAGGCGGCCATGGCCCAGGCGAAAGATCTGGGTGCCAAACGCGCACTACCGTTACCCGTCAGCGTGCCGTCACACTGCTCGCTGATGAAAGATGCGGCGCGGCAACTCGCGGAAGAGCTGGAAACCCTGACCATCAAAATGCCGGGGATTCCGATAGTACATAACCAGAGTGCTTCGGTCGCAACATCCATCGACGAAATCAGGGAGCGTCTGCAACTACAGCTATATCAACCCGTGAAATGGGTAGCCAGCGTCGAGCAGATGCATGCAGGAGGTGTTACCACGCTGGTTGAATGTGGGCCTGGCAAAGTTCTTACCGGTCTCGCCCGTCGAATAGATAAATCACTACAGGCGTTCGCAGTTTTCGACGCCGATTCACTCGAAAACATGCAGCAGTCAATAGGAGAGATCTAATATGTTATCCGCTCAGATCGCATTGGTTACAGGCGCCAGTCGGGGTATTGGCCAGGCCATCGCCCTGGCACTAGGCGCAGAAAAAGCAACCGTAATCGGTACTGCAACCAGTGCAGCAGGTGCTGAAAATATTACCGCTATGTTAAGCGCAAACGGCATCAAGGGCACCGGCATGGTGCTCAATGTTACCGATTCGGATTCGGTTACAAACTGCGTCAAGCAGATTATCGACGAATACGGTGCGCCCGATATCCTGGTAAATAACGCCGGTATTACGCGCGACAATCTGCTGATGATGATGAAGGACGAGCAATGGGACGACATCATTAACACCAACTTGAGTTCGGTTTATCGAATGAGTAAAGCAGTACTGCGACCGATGATGAAAAAGCGCAATGGACGTATCATAAACATATCCTCAGTTGTCGGCGCCACCGGCAATGCCGGACAAACCAACTATGCCGCAGCCAAGGCTGGCCTGCTTGGATTTACTAAATCGCTGGCGCGGGAAATTGGTTCGAGGAACATTACTGTTAACACGGTGGCGCCGGGATTTATCGACACCGATATGACGCGGGAACTTGCCGAGGAACAACGCGAAGCACTGGCTCGGCAGATACCCTTAGGACGCCTCGGGTCTGCCGAGGAAGTAGCGGCAGCTGTAGTATTTCTGGCCTCACCGGCGGCCGCGTATATCACCGGAGAAACCATTCATGTGAATGGCGGAATGTATATGCCGTAGCATCATAACTGTCATAATTGGTGTAAATAATTGATTTATAAGCAATTTTAGTGCCGAAAAAAAATTTATACATTTGTGGCAACTAATCCGGCTTTTCAATACAATATCGCACCTTACAAGTTTTCGATTTATTAACCTGGAGATACTCTAAAAATGAGCTCTGTAGAAGAACGTGTTAAGAAAATTGTTGCTGAACAATTAGGCGTAAAGGAAGAAGAAGTAACAAACCATGCATCCTTCGTCGATGATCTGGGTGCGGACTCACTCGATACTGTAGAGCTGGTAATGGCATTGGAAGAGGAATTCGAAACTGAAATTCCTGATGAAGAAGCGGAAAAAATCACCAGTGTTCAACTCGCGATCGACTACGTCAACGCAAACCTGTAGAAAGCCACTCGATTTGAAGGATGCCGCTTACCATCTCAAGGTGCTAAGCGGCATTTTCATTTATTGACCGAGATGCACAGTCTGAAGGGGATAAAATCTTGTCAAAGCGTCGTGTCGTAGTAACTGGACTCGGATTGTTGACTCCGGTAGGAAACACAGTCGACGAGTCCTGGAAAAATATTCTTGCCGGGAAAAGTGGTATTGCGCCAATCACAGCGTTTGATGCGAGTGATTTTACGACCCGGATTTCAGGTTCAGTCAAGGACTTTGAACCTACAGATTACCTGTCGGTCAAGGAAATCAAGAAAATGGATACCTTTATCCATTTTGGCATTGCCGCGGGTATTCAGGCACTGGATGATTCGGGTATCGAAGTCACCGACGCAAATGCCGAACGCATCGGTGTTGCGATTGGTTCCGGGATCGGGGGGCTACCGACGATAGAAAAAAATCGCGATGCCTACGTTGCGGGTGGCCCACGAAAAATTTCGCCATTCTTCGTTCCCAGTTCGATTATTAATATGGTGTCAGGCAACCTGTCGATCATGCGTGGCCTGAAAGGTCCAAATATTTCTATCGTCAGTGCCTGTACTACCGGCGCGCATAATATCGGCGATGCGGGACGCATGATTTCTTACGGCGATGCAGATGTGATGGTCGCCGGTGGCGCTGAAATGGCAACTTCGGCGCTGGGCGTTGGCGGTTTTGCCGCGGCCAGGGCATTGTCTACGCGCAATGATGATCCGGAAGCGGCCAGTCGACCCTGGGATCGAGATCGTGACGGCTTTGTGCTTGGCGATGGCGCTGGTGTTGTCGTACTCGAAGAGTACGAAATGGCAAAGCAACGTGGTGCCAAAATTTATTGTGAGCTGGTTGGCTATGGTATGAGTGGTGACGCCTACCATATGACCGCACCTTCTGCAGGGGGTGAAGGCGCTGCGCGCTGCATGGTTAATGCGATGAATGACGCGGGCTTAAATGCAGAAGATATTGACTACATCAATGCGCATGGTACCTCGACTCCGGCCGGTGATATCGCCGAAACCAACGCGGTGAAGCTCGCGATGGGTGACCATGCCTATAAGCTGGTAGTCAGTTCAACCAAATCGATGACTGGACATTTGCTGGGCGCAGCTGGTGGTATCGAGGCAATATTTTCGATCCTGGCGCTGCGCGACCAGGTTGTTCCACCGACTATTAATCTCGAAAACCAGGACCCGGAATGTGATCTGGACTACGTCGCCAACACGGCTCGGGAGATGAAACTGTCGGCCACGATGTCTAATTCTTTCGGATTTGGCGGAACCAACGGCACCTGTGTGTTCAAATTAATTTAGTCGATCCGGTCGATGTGCGGTGACTATCTGCCACAAACTCGATGTCGTACCGGATCTGCTAGCGGTTCACGCCCACAAACCTGATATCTACCCAGATCTGTTAGCTGCAAGTACCAGCGGGAGTCAAAACTCCCGCAACCCGGTATTAATGGCTTATCCCCGGAGTTTAAAAATGTACATCGGGGACGATGGTAATTACCTGCAGGCGATCGATATCGAACCATGCCAGCGAGTAGCCGGTGATTGCACCGGGGCTTTGCTGGCTGCACTGAATCGAACCGAATCTATCGATTGACGGGATCAGCATGACAAAATTTATCAAACGATTGTTTGTCTGGAGTATTCTGGCTGCGATACTGGCAGTCGCAATTCTGGTTTATCAATTGCTGAGATTTCAACACGGCAGCATCGCTTTGCCACAACAACCCACTATTTTCCTGATCAAGTCGGGCAGCAATATCAAATCGATTGCACAGGATTTGAGTATGCAAAAGATAATTAATGATCCCTGGCTGTTTATTTTACTGGCAAAAGTCAAAGGTGTAGAAACCAGGGTTCGAGCTGGCGAGTATCAAATCGAAACAGGGATGACAGCCGAGGAGTTACTCGAGAAGTTCATCCAGGGTAGTGCCATTCAATACAGTTTCACGGTCATCGAGGGCTGGTCTTTTCGCCAGATGCTCGCTGCGATCGCTGAAGATCCTGTCATCGAACATACCCTGGAGGGTAAAGATAACCAGGAAATCATGACCTTGATCGGTTATCCGGATCAGCATCCGGAAGGTATGTTTTTTCCGGATACCTATCGCTTTCCGAAGGGGACCAGCGATGTTGATTTTCTGCGCCGCGCTTACCAGGTCATGCAAAAGCATTTAACGCGCGAATGGAATCAGCGTGATAGCGGATTACCCCTGGAGTCCAGTTATGACGCATTGATCCTGGCTTCGATAATCGAGAAGGAAACCGGCGCCGGCTTCGAACGTCCCCTGATCAGCGGCGTTTTCATTCGACGTCTGCAAAGAAATATGCGGCTGCAAACAGACCCGACCATCATCTATGGCCTGGGTGAAGCATTTGATGGCGACATACGTTTTAGGGATTTGAAGAAAGACACCCCTTATAATACCTATCTGCATGGGGGGTTGACGCCAACACCCATAGCGCTGCCCGGACTGGAAGCCATTCGCGCGGCACTGCATCCGGCAAAGACAGAGGCCCTGTACTTTGTTTCCAAGGGTGATGGTACGCATCATTTTTCAGCAACGCTGGAAGAACACAATGCCGCGGTAGGGCGATACCAGTTAAACAGGGCTAAGTAAGATCGTGAATCATAAATCCAGTCAGAATCGCATGATCGTAATCGACGGTGTCGATGGTTCGGGCAAGGGTGTGCAAACACGCAGGTTGTTGCAGTCGCTCGTTGACGCAGGGCAGCAGGCAGTACTGACCCGCGAGCCCGGTGGCTCGCCTGCCGCCGAGGATATCCGCGCACTGCTGGTAACAGGCGAACCCGAAAAATGGGATAGCATGACCGAGTTGCTATTAATGTATGCGGCACGACGTTCACATTTACGCGACACCATCTGGCCCCAGCTGGCACTGGGAAAATGGGTAATCAGCGATCGTTTTGCCGATTCAAGTCGTGCTTTTCAGGGTATCGCGGGCGATCTGGGACTAGACACCGTTGAACAGATTCACCAAACAGTGGTCGGTGACTTCAAGCCGGAACTCGTGATAATTCTTGATGTTCCGGAATCAATCGCATTGGCCAGGGCCAGGGATCGTGGCGACAACGAAGATCGCTTCGAAAAGAAGGGGAGCAGCTATCACGCCAAAGTGCGTGCTGCGTTTCTACAGATCGCTACGAGCAATCAACAGCAATACCGGGTAATCGATGCCAACCAAACCATGGATCGCGTCAGCGAAGATATAATCACCGTTATCAATGATCGATTTGGACTCAGTTTGAAGGCTAATTTAGAGATCCGCTAATGGATGATATAAAGCCTCAGTTCCTGCCCTGGCAGGTCGATATCCTGCAGCGCGCGTTAAGTCTCCAGCAACAGCAACATTTGCCTCACGCGGTGTTAATCGATACCTCTAGCGAGCAGGATATCAGCGGCTTTGCCCGCTATCTGTCGATGCTGTTGCTGTGTGACAATCCTTCCGAGCTGTCAGTTTGCGGAGTTTGCGAAGCCTGCAGGATGATGCAGGCGGGCACTTATGCAGATTTTAACCTGGTGACTTTAGAGCACAATGAAAAAACAAAAAAAATCAATAAAAACATAAATATAGAGCAAATACGTAAACTAATACATGAGGTATATTTAACCCGCCAATATGATCGCATGAAGATCGCCTTGATCTATCCTGCGGAAGCGATGAACCAGTCCAGTGCGAATGCCTTGCTAAAAACCCTCGAAGAGCCAGCACCACAGGTATTAATCATCTTACTCACGCATAATCAGGGGCGTATCCCGGTAACACTACGCAGTCGCTGTCAATCCTGGAGCATTAATCCGCCCACGCAGGAACAGGCGCTAAACTGGTTGCGCGAGCGGGATGTCGAAGCTGCAACCGCTGCCAGCTACCTTCAGTTTGCCGGTGGTGATCCTGTACTTGCGCTGGAACTGAAGCAAAATGACTACGCCGCGCTGGTCGCGCAGTTCAAATCCCGCTTCGGCCAGTTTTTGCGGGGTGAACTCGGTGTTACCGATCTTTGCCGCGGATTGCTAGCGTCTGAAACGACAATCATCCGACGCCTGATAAACATGACACTCAACGCTTATTGCTACCAGAGTAGCGGGGTTGACGCCGATGGCGGGAGCCGACCCGGGGCCGACCGGCATAGCGCGCAGGCGTTACTGGATTTGCGACTTCGCGCACAGTATCAACTGCGCGTTGAAGAAAATAACCTCGATCTCCAACTTCAGCTCGAAGACGTGCTAATATCATTGAAACAAATACTTTCCCGGAGATTGATCTAATGGGCGCACCCGGTAGCCAGGGTATACTTTCACTCAACATCAAGGACAAGAGCGCGCTTTACGCGGCCTATATGCCTTATGTTAAAAATGGCGGTTTGTTCATTCCAACCAACAAGCAATATGCACTCGGAGACGAAGTGTTCATGTTACTGAGCCTGATGGACGACAAGGATCGTTTGCCGGTCGCAGGAAAAATCATCTGGGTCACCCCGCAGGGCGCGCAGAGCAACAAGGCTGCCGGAATCGGGGTACAGTTCAGCGCCCAGGATAATGGCACCACGCGCAACAAGATCGAAGGCTTCCTCGCCGGTGCCCTGCAAGCAGATCGCCCAACCCACACGATGTAAAAACACCTTTCCTGGCTATCTTTTTCGCAATATCCGCGTCAGGGCCGTGTTCGTACCTCATGTATACACACATACACTCCTTCTGCGCGTGCCCCTCCGGTGCGCCGGAGCGCCTTGATCTTGCCAAAAAATCTTAGCCAGGAAAGGTATTTTTGAAGAATGTTTTTTGATTCCCACTGTCATCTGGATCGAATCGATCTCGATGACTTCAATGATGACTTCGATGCGTTGCTGAGTACCATCGCGCATGCAGGTGTTACGCGCATGCTCTGCATCGGGGTTAACCTCGAATCTTTTGAGGCGATGCATCAATGCATTGCGCCTTACCAACATATCTTTTGTACCGCGGGTGTCCATCCAGATTACGCGGATGTGCAGGAGCCAACGGTCGACCAGTTATGCGCGCTCGCCACACGCGACAAGGTAGTCGCCATTGGTGAAACCGGTCTCGATTACTTCCATCAATCCGGCGATCTCGACTGGCAGCGCGAGCGCTTTGTGACGCATATAGAGGCGGCGCGCGAATGTGGCTTACCGCTGGTGATTCATACCCGTGACGCTCGCGAAGACACCCTGAAATTGCTGCGCAAGCACCAGGCCCGGACAGTCGGGGGTGTGCTGCACTGTTTTACCGAAGACTGGGAGATGGCGCGCGCGGCGATAGACCTCGGCTTTTACATTTCCATATCCGGCATAGTTACTTTTCACCAGGCACAGAACGTACGCGATATGGCGCAACAAATCCCACTGGAGCGCCTGCTGATCGAAACTGATGCACCCTGGCTTTCACCTGCACCCCATCGCGGCAAGACCAATCACCCGGGCCGAGTAACACTGGTCGCCGAAAAACTGGCCGAGATTCGTGGTGAATCGCTTGCTACCCTGGCGCGCGCGACCTTCGATAACGCAAACAAACTGTTTGGCCTGAACTAGTATTCCGGGTATCTAACCCGAATAAATGCCATCGACCGGGCTGCCTCGGTTTATGCCGTGCAAGTCAGGCAACCCCCGAGCAGGGCTGGAAATTCGGCAAAAGGGTGTTTATGCTGGCCTCTTAACTTCAGCTATCGATATGGTCGATTTATTCCGTGATGGCAGGTTTTCAACCTGGAAAAATCCTGGAAAATGCCTGAAACCGAAACCAATCAGCTGCGCGAACAAGTCCTGGTTCTGTGCGATTTCATGAGCTCCCGTATTCTCGGCCAGGAGCGACTGATTTCGAGAATGTTGGTAGCGTTGCTTGCGGATGGACACATACTGGTTGAAGGCCCGCCCGGACTCGCCAAGACAAGGGCGGTTAAGACCCTCGCCAGTGGCCTCGAAGGCGACTTCCAGCGTATCCAGTTTACCCCTGATCTACTACCTGCCGATCTGACCGGAACCGACATCTATCGGCCCCATGACAGCAGTTTTAATTTTCAGCCAGGTCCATTATTCCATCACGTCATCGTCGCTGATGAAATCAACCGTGCGCCAGCCAAGGTGCAATCAGCGCTGCTGGAGTCGATGGAAGAAAGGCAGATAACGGTCGGTAAAACGACCTATCCATTGCCCGGGTTGTACTTTGTG
>CAWCBX010000180.1:0-11567 GCA_963793595.1 uncultured Gammaproteobacteria bacterium
GCGGCCAGGTCCAGTACCTCAACAACCATGAAGTCGGGCATTACCGCAGTGCGTTCGAGGATTACGACGAGCCCGAACGCAAACGCCATCTCTATCGACTCTGGCACCGCACAGCAGGCAGCACAAGCTACGACGGCCACCACCTCGATTAAGGATAAATAGCTGGCTTCACCATCCCACTCAATGCAATTCCGCTACCGCTACCGTCATCCCGGCCTTGAGCCGGGATCTTGCAACGATGACGCGTTGCAAAGATCCCCGCTTGCGCGGGGATGACAGTAGTAGGTGGCGGGGATGACGGTAATAGGCGCGGTGACGACGTGACAAACCGCTTTAGTCGCGGTAGCCAAACATCCTGTTCTTGATAATTTCTGCGGCCACCCCGTCCGGCAGGCATTCTTCCCATTTCCCCCGGCCATTCTGTAACTGCTTGAGTACGTTGCGGGAAAAAATGTTGAACAACTCATGGTCGCTCGATTCGATGCCGAAGATGAAATTGTTCTCCAGCAAGTGGCGGTAAAGGTACTGCAGATTTTCCGCCAGTTGGATGTTCTCGAAATCCGTATATTCACCGGATTGGTCAACCTCCGGGTAAACCAGCAGGCGGGTATTATCCGGAAACAGTTTACCGAATCCCTCGAGAATGCCGCCTTCGACCCCACGGTAGCTGTTTTCATCAAAGATTTGCCGGATGTTGACGATACCGACGACGATACCTATCTGCAGCGTGGTGAACTGCCTGAAATAGGCGCGCATGGAGAAGTAACGCGTGTAATCGGTAATCATCACGCTGTAACCCAGCGAGTTCAGCAATCCCACGCTGGCTATCAGATCTTCCTCGGATACCATCAGGTCGTTGCCATGTATGTCGTTGAGCGAGATTTCGGCCAGCGCGACGCTGTTTTTAGTCGTCACGCCATCCAGTTTGCAGAAGAATTTCAGCCCCTGTTCCATCATGTCGACATTCAGGCGGGTTACCGGCCTGAAGGTACCGCGGATGGTCAGTACATTCTTTTTGTACAGCATCTCGGCCGGTATCACGACCGACCCGTCCGGCTTGAACATAATGGCGCGGGTCTTCCAGCTGCGGATCAGGTGCAGGTTGATGGCACGGTTGTCGACTTCTTCGAAATAAGGACCGTAAAATTCGATCGAGTCGATTTCGATACGATCCTGTTCGAGGTTGTCGGTCAGTGATTCAATGATGGTCTTTGCATTTTCGAAGTAATAGTAGGCCGCATAGATCAGGTTTACGCCGAAGGTACCCATAGCCTGCTGTTGTCGTTCCGCATCCTTGTCACGCATGCGCACGTGCACAATGATGTCGGAAGGCTCGGCGGCCGGGTACATCTGTACGCGTATACCACACCAGGCATGACATTCGTTTCCGCCCTTGAAACTCTTTGCCGCGACGGTCGCGCCGTAGGCAAAAAAGCGCGATGCACGCGAGCGAGACTTGCCGACCCGGTTAATCACCAGCTCGAATTCCTTTTCCAGCATCGCCTGCACCCGCGACCTGCTTACGTAACGACCGTCTTCCTGCACACCATAGATCGCGTCGGAGAATATCATGTCGTAGGCGGACATGGTCTTGGCGATGGTGCCAGCGGCCGCTCCCGCCTTGAAAAACTGCCGCGCCACTTCCTGGCCCGCACCAATCTCGACTATCGTGCCGTATTTTTTTTCATCAAGGTTTATGCGCAGTGCCTTGTCTACCGTAGAGCGGTCGCTGGTTGAGCGGTTGCTGTTTTTTTTATCCATTATATTCCTGCCTTTCCACGGCCAGTATGAATCGTGCCGTCGAAGATTCGCGAAACTTAGAATCTGCAATTATATCGCAGTAGCCCCGGTTTTATTCAAAAAAACAATCAGGATTCAATCCTGCAACGGGGAAGTGTCATTCCGATTCGTCGGGATGACAATAGGTGAGCGCATAAAAAACCCGATGGGGGCCATCGGGTTAAATTGTTCATACTGAGTTAAGGGGTACTGTTTGGAATGATATAGCGACTCAACCAGAATAGCAGCGACATACTTCACAGTAAAAACATCAACAACTTTGCAAAGCCGGCTATTCCGGTATCCAGCCAGGTTCGACAGTGTCAGAATTCGGGATACACATATCAAGGACACAAGTCGAGCGAAACCTCTACGATGAAAATCATTCTCTCAGTTCTGCTGTTGCTATTGCTAAATGCCTGTGCCAAACCCCTGCAACCCGAAAACTATGCCGAGCGCATATCGACGACCAGGCTGGAGCAGAATTCTTTCCTGGTTGCCTATCGCGGTAGCAGCGTTAGCGGGGCGGACGAGGTCGTCGACCTGACCTTGCTCAAGAGTGCGGAAACCGCGCTCGAAAACGGCTTCAATTATTTTGTCATCGTGAAGACGAGCGAATCGGCCTCGACAGGGACTTACACTCCGCCGGACAGCAGCGTCGGCCAGGTAGACAACTACCTGCAGGATAGCGGTTATGCAGCCACGATTGTCGGCGATAAGACTTATCTTCATGCAGATCCGGGCGCGGTTAATACAATCGTCTGTTTCGAGGAAAAACCACAGGGATTCTCTTATATCGCGCTATTTCTCAAGGCAAGCTTACGCGACAAGTACAAGCTTAATCGACTCTCGCAATAGCCGGTCACAACAGTCGCCAACTCGATGGCGCAAAAGGTATAATGCTGTATCCGAATCGAGGCAAGCCAATGAGTGATTGGACCAACCAGGCCATATCCATCATCGAAGCGGACTATAGACGCTCCGCCGACACCCACCTGCTCAAGGTCGAACTGCCCGCGATCGACAATATCGACCTTTATCTCAAGGACGAATCCACGCATCCGACCGGAAGTCTCAAGCATCGCCTGGCGCGTTCACTTTTCTTATACGGCCTGTGCAACGGATTGATCGCGCAGGACACCACGATTATCGAATCGTCATCCGGCAATACCGCTGTTTCGGAAGCCTATTTCGCCAAACTACTGGGCCTGCGATTTATCGCCGTGGTGCCGAAAAGCACCTCGCAGGAAAAGATCGACAAGATTACTTTCTATGACGGGGAGTGCCATTTCGTCGAGCCGGGCGACATTTATGCCGCGGCCGCCCGACTTACCGATGAGCTCAACGGACATTACATGGATCAGTTCACCTACGCCGAGCGGGCGACCGACTGGCGTGGCAACAATAACATCGCCGAGTCGATTTTCGCGCAGATGAGCCGCGAGGCTTTTCCGACGCCATCCTGGATTGTCGTCAGTGCCGGCACCGGCGGCACCTCCGCGACCATCGGGCGTTTCATCCGCTACCAGTGCCATGCCACACAACTCTGCGTTGCCGACCCCGAGCACTCGGTGTTCTACGATTCATATGCCAGCGGGGATCGATCGCTTACATCGCAACAGGGTTCAAATGTAGAAGGCATCGGTCGGCCACGCGTCGAACCATCATTTATCCCCTCGGTCATCGATCGCATGATCAAGGTGCCGGATGCAGCCTCTTACGCGACGATACATTTTCTGCAACAGGTGCTCGACCGCCGCTGCGGCGGCTCCACCGGCACCAACGTCTATGCCGCCTTCGAACTTATTGCCGAACTCAATGCAGCCGGGGAATCAGGCAGCGTGGTGTCGATGCTCTGCGACGGCGGCGAGCGCTACCTCGACACTTATTACAACGATGAATGGTTAAAACAGAAGGGCTTCGATCTCAACCCGTACCTGGCACAGCTGGACAATTTCTACACCACCGGCAAATTCCGCTGACATATACAGAACAAATGGTCATCCCCGCGCAAGCGCATTACTGTTCAGAATAAACAACTAGTCGCAGATTCACTGGTGTCGTAAGGCTACCTCGGGGGTAAGCCCACAAAAGTGTAGCGAGGCAGGACGCCGAGCTCCAAGCGGTCACATGGATGTGCCAAACGGCGCTGTTTGCCGTTTGGAAGCGGCTTTTTTGGGCTTACCCCCGAGGTAGCCACCAAACACTGTAAGGGGAAATTGGTGCAGTCCCTATGATGGGAAACAGTGACACTACGTTGATTTTTGTGACTTATCTCCGAGCAGTGGTGTTTTACTCCAGACAGTAATGCGCTTGCGGGGATCTCAAGACGATGAAACCATTGCGAGATCCCCGCTTGCGCGGGGATGACAGTAGCAAGTAACGGGGATAACAGGTTAGTCAGCTGGACGCTGACTTTGCGATCAGCTCGGGTAGTTTGAGGCGCAGTATTTTACCCGATGGCCCTTTGGGCAGATCATCAAAGAAGTAAATAATTTTGGGCGACTTGTACGCACCGACACCGGCTTCGCAAAATGTCTTGAGCTCTTCCTCGCTGCAATCATAGCCATCGCGCAGAACCACGCAGGCAACCACTTCCTGACCATAGTTTTCATCGTCGACACCGACCGCGGCAGCTTCGAGGATGGCTTCGTGCTTGTACAGGACATCATCGATTTCTCGTGGCGCGATATTCTCACCACCACGAATAATCAATTCCTTGGAGCGTCCGGTTATAAAAATATAGCCATCCTCGTCTTTCCTGCCGAGGTCACCGGTGTAAAACCAGCCTTGCTTGATCGATGCCTCGGTCGCGTCCGGATTCTTGTAATATAGATCGAGCAGATTGCTGCCCCGGATAATCAGTTCACCGACCACCTGCGGCGGGCATTCATTGCCCTGTTCGTCGACGATGATGATTTCGTTGCCATAGGGCAATCCCACCGATCCGGGTTTGCGGGCCGCCGGCGGTAACGGATTGCTCGCCACCGTACCCGCGGTTTCGGTGAGACCGAGAGTTTCGATCATCGGCACCTTGAAAGTCTGCTCCCACTGCTCGAGCGTGACCGCGGCCAACGGCGCCGAGGCCGAGCGTGCAAAACGGAAATTCGCCAGCCGTTCATCATTGCCGAAAGCAAAAGGCTCCTTCCCGGCACGGTCGAGCAGATACTTGATAATTGTCGGTACAATACTGCTCCAGCTGCAACGATGTTCGGCCACCAGCTGCCAGTAATCGCTCGCACTGAAGCGTTTCGGCATGACCACGCTGCTGCCGCTGTAAAGCGGCGCCGACACCGTCACCATCGCGCCGTTGATGTGATACACCGGCAACACGCACAAGGCGCGATCATCCGCTTTCAGTTGATGTCCTTCGGTGACGTTACGCCCACCACAGGTCACCGCACGATGACTGATCATGGCACCCTTCGGCAACCCGGTCGAACCCGAGGTATAAAGCAACAATGCGGTATCTTCTGCGGTTGGCGCAGGGGGACTGGCAACCGGGTTTTGCCGGGCAGGCCAGTCAGGGCCGTCTGCCTCGCTGATCTCGATGACGCTGATCGGCCGCTCGATCTGCGTCATGATTTGATCAAGTTTGTCGCGATACTCGGGCGCGACAAAGACGACTTCCGCATCCGAATGACCGAGCACGTGCACCAGTTGCACCGTACCCGCGACCGCGTTAAGCGGTACGATGATTCGATTGCTCGCCATCACTCCGAGGAACAGGCGCAGGGTCCAGTAGCCATTGTTCAGCAGAAACGCGACTTTGGCGCCGCGCGCCAGGCCGAGTCCATCGAGTTGCTGGCCAAGCTCGTCAACCGCGGATTTCAATTGCGCGAAGCTGAGCGATTGCCCGCTGTCAGGCGCGATCAGAAACAGTCGATCGGGAGAGGCATCGGCATGCTGCTCGATGCAGGCGCGAATCGTCTCCATATTCAGTCTTTACCGTAGCGGGAGAAATAGGCGCCGAACAGGTCCTCTTCGGTGGGCTTGTCTTCAGCAACCGCGGTGACCAGGTGGGTCGTGTTGATAAAGTGTCGATAGTTCAGGTTCTCACTGATACTGTTTCCACCCCAGGTGCCACATCCCATACTCAGGGTAAAGTTGAGGCCATTGTTGAAACTGCCGCCATTGCCAAAGGTATGCGCCTGGTTGACCAGCACCCTTACCACATCGATTTCCTCGGCGAGGCGAATCGGGTGATCGGCATTACGGGTATGAATGCCGCAGGAATGCCCACGCCCCTGCACATTGAGGATATCGGTGACGAGCTGGACCGCGTGATCAAAATCGCGCGCGCGGTAGACCGTCAATACCAGGGATAACTTTTCGTCGGTAAACGGCGACGCGGGATCGAAATCTTCCTCGACCATGAAAAAACGCGCCTGCGCGGCTCCGGCATCGAGCCCCACTCCGGCAGCGAATACGTCGGCATCCCTGGCAATCAGGTCCCGATTGAGATTACCGTCAACCCAGAGTTTGTCTGCGATCAGGGCTTTTTCCTCGGCGCTGCAACGATAGCCCCCGGCTGTCTTGAGCGCGGCGATCGCTTCTTCGTATCGGTCATCGAGTATGACGAGTGAATTTTCCGACGAGCAGGAGGTAGAATTATCGAAAGTTTTTGAAGCACAGATTTTTTGCGCAGCATCGTTCAGATCGGCGTTACTATCGATGATTACCGGCACATTGCCGGCACCGACCCCGATCGCCGGGGTGCCGCTGCTGTAAGCAGCACGCACATTATTCTGCGATCCGGTGGCGACGATCAAATCCGCCTGTTCCATCAGCAGACGCGTCAGGTTGCGCGAAACCGGCTGCGGCAGAATTTGCACCAGGTCTGCAGGCGCACCCACCTTGCGCAGTGCATCACGCATCAGTTCAACCGTCGCATTGGTGCTACTCCAGCCTGCCGGCGATGGCGCAATCACAATTGCGTTGGCTCCCTTGAGCGCCATCATGGTCTTGTTGACCGGGGTCGCGGCGGGATTGGTCGACGGGGTAATCGCGGCGACGACGCCCACCGGCTTGCCATACTTGATCATGCCGTTGCCGTTGTCATTTTCAATAATACCGACCGTGCGCACACGCATCAGGTCACGCAAGGTACCGAATGTTTTGCGCTGGTTCTTGATGATCTTGTCGGCGACGTTACCGATACCGGTGTCGGCAACCGACTGCTCGGCCAGGCTCCTGGCATTTTCCGGTTTGTAAAGCGACCAGGCGACCGCGGTAACCGCTTCGTCGACCCGCGCCTGGTCCGCGTCGGCGAACTGCTGCAATGCACTGCGTGCGCGAGCGATCAACTGCTCGACGCTGGCTACTTCTTTATCAGTCGCGCTGATCACCGCGGATACTGCCGGCTTGGCCATAATATTTACTCTATGCCTTTTTCGAAGGCGCAAGTTTACTCGCTGCACGGCAGAATTCAAAACGGGTAAATGTCTTCCCCTGCAGTCCAATTGCCATCATCCCCGCCTCGTCCTGTCATCCCCCCTTCCCTTAACTGTCATCCCCATTGCCGTTATTCTCAATGACATTATCCCCGCCTCCCTGTTGCAGTCATTCCCGCGTAGGCGGGAATCTCCTTACAGTGCTGCGGTTGCAAGATCCCCGCTTGCGCGGGGATGACATTAGTGGGGAGGCGGGGAAGACGGCAGTAAAGATGAGATGCCGTCAGCACTGCTTCCCAAAATATCGTGAACTGATTAAGATGCTGCGCTTTGTTCGAGGAGACGCGCTTTGCTGGCTGAATACGGACCCTGGATCGTAGCCTGGTGCTTTTTCGCGCTGTGTTGTGGCGGCTTTATCAAGGGTGCTCTCGGCGTCGGCACGCCGCTGCTGACGGTGCCGATGATGGCGCAGGTGCTGCCACCCCAAATGGCTATCGCCATCATGGCGGTACCGGTGGTGGTCGCCAACCTGTGGCAATTCGCCCAGGCCGAGCGCAGCACCGCGGTGGTAGCGCGCTTCTGGCCGACTTTCTGTGCAATCCTTGTGGGCACCTGGGTCGGTGTGAAAATACTGTCGGTGATCGACGAAAAAACACTACTGGTGCTAGTCGGGGTCGCGGTCATTGCGTTCGCACTGCTGCAGGGTTCCCGGTTTCGCCTGCACCTGCCCGATCGGCTGGTGAAACCGGCGGGCGTCCTGTTTGGCGGTGCCTCCGGCGTCATCGGCGGGGTATCGTCGTTTTTCGGTCCGATGCTGATCACTTACCTGATTTCCATCCGTGGTCTCGCGAAAAACCAGTTTGTCAGCACGATCAGCTTTCTCTATGTCAGCGCGGTCGTACCCTGGACGATTACCCTGTTTATATACGACATCCTCGATCAGCGCCTGCTGATCTATTCGGCCTTTGCCACGCTACCGGTAACTCTTGGACTGTTAGTCGGGCAACGACTGCGCGGTCATATCAGCGAGGCGAGGTTCCAAAACCTGATTATCGGGATCCTGGTGGTTTCCGGAACCTCGATGCTGTGGCGGGCCTATCACTAAAAATTAAAGTCATCCCCTTGATTTCCTTGTCATCCCCGCGAAAGCGGGGGATCTTACAATGAAGGCACGTTACAAGATCCCCGCTTTCGCGGGGATGACACTAGAAGTAGGTGGGGATGACTTTGGAAGCAGGCCGGAGTGGCCTGCTAAGAAGCGGAACTGGATGCGCTGGTGCTAGACAGTTTTGACAAGCTTGTATAACATCCGCCGAAACATTCTAATAATTAATTGTAGTGATAATAAAACAACCCGGAGGAGCACAATGAATCTCAGAAAATATCTGGCCGCATGCGGCATCGCTTTGGCCACTACGGCGCTTTCCGCCAATACTGTTTATGCCGCCTGCGCTACCGACGCATTACCGGCCACCAAGGACTATCCCGGCGGATACCCGGCGCGCGCACTGACCATGGTCGTACCTTACGGCCCGGCCGGTGGTTCAGGCCAGGTCGCCCAGGCGATGGCCCAGGCGGTGACCGAACTTACTACCGTAGCGATCAACCGTGATCACAAGCCCGGCGGTTCGGGCACGGTAGGCATGACTTCCTACATGGCGGCACCAGCCGACGGTTACACCGTGCTGGAACATATCGACGATGCCTCCAGCGCGCATGCACTCGACTCGAGCAAGCCCAATCCTGCCACCGACCTGATTCCGTTGGTGACCTCGCAGATTACCTTTTCGCAAATCTATATTCGCACCAACGAAGAGCGTTTCAGCGACTGGAATTCCTTCGTTACCTGGGTCAAGGCACAAAACGGCAAGGCGACGATCGCCAATGTTTCCAAAGAAGGTTCGATGGAACGGGTGACGATGAAGTACATCACCGACGCCACCGGCATGAAAATCCAGCAAATCTCCTTCGACAAGGGTGCTCCCCGTTACGGTGCACTGGCCGGCGGTCAGGTTGACGCGTTGTTCGAGCAGCCCGGTGACGTGCGTAAATTCCTCGATGCAGGAAAGTTCAAACCGATCCTCACCATCCTCAAGCAACGCCCCGCCGCATTTGCCGAGGTACCTAGCCTGACCGACGCCGGACTGGACTTTGATCCACTGTACCGCTTCCGTGGCTTCTACGTGCACAAGGGTACACCTGCCGACCGTGTCGCATGGCTGCAGTGGGCCTTTCAGAAAGCTTATTGCCAACCCAGCTATCAGAAGTTCAACGACAGCAAGTACATGACGCTGATCGAAAGTTTTCGTGATACCGAGGGTTCCAGAGACCTGATAACCACCACCGTCGGTCAATACCGTGACGTCTACAAGCAAATGGGGCTGGAAATTCAGTAGCTCCTGCAATGAACGCTTATGTCATTCAGCGTCCGGGAATTTCCCCGGACGCTGTATTTCTCTACCCGTCCCGCTTGACTGAATCATGGGCAAGCTGAGAACCGGGCACCTGGTAGAAGCCGGCCTGTGGCTCGGGCTGTGCCTGTTCCTGTACATCTATTCTTTCGAATTCGAAAAAGACATCGAAATCTACAAGTTCGGCGCTACCGCCTGGCCACGTACCATTATCCTGTTGATGGCGATTGCGGCGCTCGGCCAGTTATTCCACCACTGGAAGCGCGGCGACGAAACCTCATCGGAAATCATTGACGCCGCCACCTCCGATGGCGCCGAAGAAGCGGCGCACGAGGCGCACCACGAAGATATCAAATGGTATGCCTCGACCTTCGCCCTGCTGTTAATTCCATTTGCGTACATGCGCGTCCCGGACTGGATCGCCGCACTTGCTATCGGCCGAAGGAATGACGGTGCATGTTATCCGTATTGTCTGCGCTGCAATCCTGATCGGGATTTTCATCTATTACATGCGCCGCAACATGGTCGGTGCGATTTTGACCCTGCCCCTGTTTTTTGCGGCAATGCTCGAGGACATGGGCTTTTACTCGCTGGCGCCATTTTTCATTATAGGTGTCATGTTCCTGTTTGGTGAACAACGACCCAGGCCGATGCCCATAACCAAATTCGAATAAAGGTTTGATTTTTTTGGTATCATGCCATCTGTATCCAACCAAAATATCTTCTTTATAATATTGATTAATACTATCTCCGGGATAAGATAATTCACCAAAATAATGAGCGGCATTATCTTCTAATTTTTTAGGAAATGTAAATGGAAGTTTACCAGAAGGATTTACGTCACCACTTATCACATCTGCAATAGCAGATCCTGCAATACTTCCTAAATACCATGATTGTACGATACCTTTTATTTTGTCAAGCCAAGGCATTTCTATAGCATTACCCGAAACAAGAATTAATCCTATGTTTTTATTTACCTCATATATTTCATTAATAAGTTCATCTTGATTAAATGGTAAATTGAATTGTGTGCGGTCATTCCCTTCACAATCCTGAGAGTGACTTTTATTTAACCCACCAACAAACAGAACTAAATCTGCTTTTTTCGCAACTTTAATGGCCTCAACTCTTAAAGAATCTTTGTCTAAAGTAGGAGGCAGAACATTATCGTAAAATGATGGTCCAGATTCGTAACCCATAGAATGCAGAATAGTAGCGTTTTTAAATCGTGTTTTTATACCCTCTAGTGGCGATATTTCAAATTCTGGTTTTAATTTGAAGACCCTCCTCCTGGAGTCATAGGTCTTGTTGCATTTTCACCAATAACAGCGATGATAAGAGCTTTACTGTCTTTAATTGGAAAAAAATTGTTTTCATTTTTTAAAAGTACAATACCTTCAGTCGCAACCTTTTTGGCCACATCATCAGTGCTTTTTAGTATTAATTCTTCCTAATGGTTTGTTTGCATCCATATTGGTACGAAACATTAGCCTTAGAATTCTTCTCACTTTATCGGTTTATAAACGATTCTTCAATTTCGCCTTTTTTGACTGCATCAATTAATGGATTTGCCAAATAGTAATTGTCATAATGATTTTCGCTACCTGTACCTAAACCATCAGTACCTGTTCCCATTTCCATATCTAATCCATATAAGGCTGCTTCTTTAGTGGAATGTACAGCGCCCCAATCACTTATAACCGCACCATCAAAGGCCCGATCTCTTTTAGAATTTTATTCAATAATGCGTCGCTGTGGCTGCAGTGTTCTCCTCTTGAATTTGTTGTAAGCTCCCATTATAGACCAAGTCTCACCTTGTTCAACGGATGCTTTAAAGGCAGGTAGATAGATTTCGTAAAGAGCTCTATCACTTACCTCAACATTTATATGTCCTCTCCATTTTTCTTGATTGTTTAATGCAAAATGTTTCACACATGCCGCTACACCATTTTTTTGGACACCTTTAATATATGGTACGGCT
>CAWCBX010000181.1:0-9872 GCA_963793595.1 uncultured Gammaproteobacteria bacterium
ATGGCTGACCTGGTCGGGTTGGATGCCCTGCTCGAGATCGCGGCATAGTTTACGTAACTTCTTGCGGTACTGAATAATCGCCTTGTCGCTCGGCACCAGGTGTTCCATTTTCTGATCGGCGATACGTCCCATGCCCTCGACCGCCTCGGCATCGCCGGGAAAGCGCTGACGTTGCGCGTAGCTGCGATGCATGCGTTCGCCCTGCTCGATCAGTTCGGGGCCCTCGGGCGTGTTGTATTCTTCCGGATCGGCACGCTCGCCGAAAATGGCCCAGGCGAAAGCGGTCGTATTTTCATCGTCGAGCGGCACTACCCAGCGCGAAAACGCGGTGCGTCCATAGTAGATCGGTTTGCTGCCGTCGGCCGAGAAGGCCGCGCCGGCCTGGGTGTAATTGGGCAACACCAGTTCGTTGACGCGCACCCAGACATGTTCACCGACACGGCGCACGTTGGCGCCGAGAAAACTCATTTCACGTTGGTAAAACAGTAGCTCCCCGATTTCACCCAGGCCTTCCGAAAACTGCGCCCGGCTCATGCGTGAATGCAGGAAACTGGTATGGATCGGGTCGAGGATGGCGTCGAGCACCTGCAACCAGTTGCAGCAGTAATCGGCACGGTAAGGCACCAGGGTCTGCCCTTCGATTTCGAGCGTATCGTAAACCGGGAACTCCGGCATATCATCGATCGGCCCGAGGTAGGCGAATATCAGTCCGCGAAACTCCCGCACAGGATATGCGCCAAGGCTGGTTTGCCGCATCACCAGTTCGGCATTCGCCCGGGGCTGCCCGGGAATCTCGAGAATGCTGCCGTCGACGTCGAACAGCCAGCCGTGATAACAGCAACGTATCCCGTTTTCCTCGCAAACACCGAACTCCATCGACGCGCGTCGGTGCGGGCATTGCTTGTGCACCAGGCCGTAGCGCCCCGACCTGTCGCGAAACAGCACCAGTTCTTCGCCGAGCACAGAGATCAGCCGCGGCACATCCTCGACTTCGCGCTTAAGCGCCACCGGTTGCCAGTAACGGCGCAGGTATTCACCACAGGCCGTACCACGGCCGGTGCGCACCAGGATTTCGTCGCTGGCGCCTCGATGCGGTTGCCGGTATCCCTGGTAACCAGCGGCTGCGTTTAAGTCAGGTTTGGACATGAGGATTGATCTGTCAGGTAATAGTCGAAGTCTGTCGGAATATTTACCTTGAACAGTAACGATGCTCGAACAATTTCGCAACTGGATTCACCAGCAGCTGCCGGCGGCGATGCCAGGAACGCAACCGGCAAGACAATAAATATGAGGTAAGAGTTGTTAGTAAAACCGTTAACGCTATTACAGATGCAGGGATTTAGCGAAGGGTCTATGGGAAATCATTTCCAGGCTGCGCTTAACTGGAGTGAACAATCGTAAAAGCGGGCTTATCAACCGTGGTTAGTTTTTTGATTTTATCCGCGGCGATGGGATTGCAGTAATAATATCCCTGCACCATGTCGCAGTTGAGCTCGGCTAGCAGGGCATCCTGCTCGGCACTTTCGACCCCTTCTGCAATCGTCACCAGGTCCAGGCCATGCGCCATCGTAATGATGGTCTCGACCAGGCGCCGGCTGCTTCGGCTGGCGCCAATATCCTGAATAAACGAGCGGTCAATTTTCAGGGTATCAACCGGAAATTCGCGCAGATAGCTAAGCGCGGAATAACCGGTGCCAAAATCGTCGACCGCCAACCTGACGCCCAGATCGCGAAATTCCGATAGAACGTCCCGGATACGTACGTCTTCATCCATCAACAGGGTTTCGGTAATTTCCAGTAACAATTTATCTGCTGGAAAACCGGTCTCATCCAGTATTTCGGATAAGCGTTTGCGGTCCAGTCCGCCCTTGAACTGGCGCATCGATATATTTATTGCCAGGTAGAATCGGGGGTGCAGATCGTCTTCCAGCCATGTCAGCGCTTCGCTACAGGCGCGACGCAAAACCCAGATGCCGATGTCTTCGATCAAGCCGGTCTCTTCGGCAACGTTTATGAAGTCGTCGGGCAGAATCAGGCCCTTGCTGGGGTGCTGCCAGCGCAGCAGTGCTTCGACACCAATCAGGGACCTGTCCTCCCGTTTATAAATCGGCTGGTAATGTATCTGCAGTTCGTCCTGAATCAGGGCGCGGCGCATTTCCTTGTCCAGCTCGAGAAACTGTCGCGCCCGCTCAGTCATTTGCGAAGTAAAAAATCGAAAGGTATTTCGTCCCTGGTCTTTCGCCTCGTACATTGCCATGTCTGCATTCTTCAACAGCGTCATGGCATCCGTGCCATCCTGGGGGCTTACCGTGATGCCGATGCTGGCACCGGAATAGACTTCGTGGCCAAACAACATGAACGGCCGGGAGAGTTGCTCGAGAATACCTTTGGCAATAATGGACGCGTGTATCTCGTCGGTCATATTGGCAAGCAACACCGTAAACTCATCACCGCCGAGTCGCGACACCACATCGGTATCACGCACCGCATGGCGAATTCTGGTTGCAACCTGCTTGATCAATTCGTCACCAAAATCATGCCCCAGGGTATCGTTGATGGTTTTGAATCGATCAAGATCGATAAACAATAATGCGATCTGACCCGGGTCGCGCCGGCTACGCGATATTGCCTCACTTAAATGCTCGGTAAAATTCAACCGATTCGGCAGGTGGGTCAATGAATCGAAATTGGCTCGATATCGAATCTGCTCTTCACTTTCTTTCAAGGCAAACACGGTGTTTTGCAGTCGAAACCCAAGCATTACCAGGCTGATCGTCATGATGGCGAGCGCGGTCAGGGTAATAATCATGATGCCGCGAAAATTATCGATTCTTTGCGATTGCTCGGTAAGCACGTTTATCGCCGTCTCACCCGCCTGCAAAAGCAAAACCTCCGCTTCCTTATGCGCATTTTTCGCCCGCGTCTCGACAAGTTTCATCGTTTGTGCGGCGGTGGGATCAAAATTAAACAGCCCGGCCGTCAACCAGTTCTTGATATCGAAAATGGCGGGGTTGAGCTTGGCATGTATGGCCGACGCGCCAAGAACATCGTTAAATCGATAATTCTCGCTGATTTTTTCAAGCTGCCTTTCGAGTGCGAGGGTTTGCCGGACGACCACCCTGAATGTTTTAGGCGACTGGTCGGCGCGGGCGAAACCAATGCTTTGCACCAGGGCGCCCATATCGTTTACCAGCACGCGGATATCGCGTTCCTGTTTGGACAGGTTGATCGGCAGGGCTTCTTCTATTTCCAGCAGCGTTTTCTGAAAGTAAATAATCACGCTGGAGGTGCCGACTAAAAGCAGAATCACCAGGCCGATAGAAACATAGGGCCGCATCAGCAGTTTGCGATTGAGGATGTTCAATTCCTACTCAACTCACTAATCCAGTCATTATACTCACTCGGATCACTCTATCGAGAAACCGATTTCGTTATAAAATCGCGCGGCACCGGGATGCAAAGGTACCGCGATACCCTGTAACGCGGTTTCCAGAGTGATGCGTTTACCCTTGGCGTGACCATTATCCAGCAACTTGCGGGCACTGTCGCTCCACAGCGTTTTTGTTATGCCGTAAACAACCTCGGCATCCACCGATGCGTCGACCAGCCACTGGGCACCGACACTTACCGTCTCGACTTGCGTTACGTCCGCGTATACGCCCGCCGGAATATCGTCGCGGGCAAAAAAGCGATAGCGGGAGACCAGTCGCTCGGCCTCGGGGCCATCAATGGGCAATAGTTTTATCCCGGTATCGGCCGCCAGTTCTGCGACGGCGCGCGCCGGATACCCTGCAACGAAGAAAAAGGCATCCAGCTTGTTTTGCCTGATGCGTTTGATTGCCAGGTCCGGCTTCAGGTATTCGACTTCGATATCTGCCCTGGAGATTCCGTACTCGTTTAAAACCAGTTGCGCGTCTATCAAGGTACCCGACCCGGGTTCATCGAGCGAAACGCGTTTGCCGATCAAATCCCTGACCTCGTTAATACCGGCATCTTTACGCGTCACGATATGGATGCTCTCCTGGTAAAGGTTGGCGATGCTGCGAAGTTCGGATATCGGTGCGTCGCCCTGGAAAGTGCCGGTCCCGGTATAAGCCCAATAGGCCACATCGGACTGGACAAATCCGGACTCCAGATTCTGCTGCTGTATATCTGCTACATTCGCCACCGAGCCATTGGCTGATTGCGCAATAACCACGAGCCCCGGTGGACCGCAACTGCCGCCCTGTTCACAGGGTCGGTCACCCGGCGGATTGCTGACGGCAAGGGCTATCATTCCGCCAATCGGATAGTAGGTCCCGGCGACACCGCCGGTACCGATGCGTAATATCCGCAACTCCTCTGCCTGGCCGGCAGAAAACGGCATACCGATGGCCAGCATAAACCAGATTGACAACAAACCTGTTCGCATATTACCCCGTCATACGACACTGATGATGACTATTCAAACCCGGGGGCAGCTTTATGATATTGCCTGGAATTCAGCAATAATTAAGTCAACCCGCGTCTCTTCGTTCTATTTTCGGCGCATGCTCAATCAGCAGGCATTAACAATTATTATTCTGCTTACCACCGTTCAAAACTACTACGGCCAGGCCCGTTTTACCCGCCAGTCGTATCATTTTAGTAAGATATCCGTTAATTACCGGCTTTTTTACATAGAATGTCCGCCGAAAAGCCATTGGCTTCGAGGGACAGATTATCAGAATCAGGGGTCAGCCAGGGTGCTTAACCGGGAAAATTTTAGTCCTGCCCGCCCGGGCCCGCGGTAAGCCTTGCTATTGCCCGGACTCAGAACCGAAGCCGCCAATCGTTTGTTTTATATCCTCGGTCAGCCTGGTTCGACTATCGTCGGAGGCGAACAACCAGACCAGAATCCAGCCGGCCAGGATCATAATCGCCACGAATTTCAAAAACGCTGATACCTTTTCGTTGGCCTTGAGCTGAGCGACGCGGGCGCGATTGCCCTGGTAGCTGCGGTAAAAAAAACCGATGACTCTGAAAAACGGTCCGTAGAGAAAATCAATCCATTTAGCAAGAGACTTGTTCACAATATTCTGGGGTAACGGTAAGCCGCTGCGGACCGCAGCAACGGCGCATTTTACCTGCCGCATGCGACTATTGATACCAATGCCGGCAGATTGTCTGGATCAGGGTTCTTTTTAACTAACTTTTACCTCGGGCTTGAGCACAATAGGCTCACTTAACAGAACTTTCCGCATCAGAATACAATACATTCGATAAAAGGCATTGCTATATGAGCCGGCACTACTATGCTCGGACTCAATTTTTAAATTCCTGGCGAGTCAGTCCAGATAACTATGTTGTCGAATTTACGGATAATGGCCCGGCCCGCGCGGCTTGCGGCATATTGTTGCGCAAGGCTGCTATATTAAGGGCTAATGTCTTTCATCCCCCTCATCGCTACCTTTGTCACGGTCTTCCTGGTATCCGCGGTAGCCGGTCAACACGACGGCCTGCTGGTCGGGCTGTTCGTCGCGCTCATTTCAGGTCAGCTGGTGCTACGCAGCAAATTCAACGGCCTGCAACAGCAAATCGATCGGCTGCGTGAAAAGCTTGCCGAGCTGAAGACACAGGCGTCTGCACCCATCCCTGAAGCTGTAACTGATGCGGAACGGACGCAGGCGAACGCCGAATCAGCAGCTGCCGAAGCGGCGCCAGTCGAGAACATTGTCGCAGACGAAGCGAAACCGGTTGTCGAACCAGCAGAGCCGGCCGCGGCCGCCGCCAGCATGCCGCCAATAGCCGCTAGCCTGAGAGATGAGCCAGCCGCGCGCGCTAAAAACCCGGTCGATCGTGTCGAAGACCTGATTCGCCGCGTCGGCAACATGGTTGTGTCTTATTTCACCGACGGCAATATCTTCGTCCGTATCGGTATCCTGATCCTGTTTTTCGGCGTTGCCTTCCTGCTCAAGTACGCCGCGGAAAATTCGCGCATTCCGATCGAGATTCGTTTCATGGGCGCCGCCTTCGGTGGACTGGTGCTGCTGGTGCTGGGCTGGCAACTGCGCGCGAAAAAACAGGTATATGCACTGCTCTTGCAGGGCGGCGGCATCGGCGTGATTTACATTACGATCTTCGCCGCGTTTCGCCTCGCGGATCTGCTACCGCCGACGCTAACCTTTGTTCTGCTGGTGTTTTTCTCCGCCTTCACCGTCGCGCTCGCGATCCTGCAGGATTCACGCGCGCTGGCAATTTACGCGGTGCTGGGTGGTTTCCTGGCGCCCTTTCTGGCATCCACCGGCAGTGGCAACTACATCGGCCTGTTCGGCTACTACTCGATGCTGAATGCCGCGGTGATTGCGGTCGCATGGTTTCGCGCCTGGCGTTCGCTCAACCTGATCGGCTTCATTTTCACCTTCGGCGTGTTCGTGCTGTGGGTGGCGTTCGACTACCGCGACGAGTTCCTCTATCCCGGGCTTGGATTCCTGCTGCTGTTTTTCCTGATGTACAGCCTGATCGGCGTACTCTATGCGCTGCGCCAGCCCGAGCATTTGACCGGCCTGGTCGACGGCACGCTGGTGTTCGGCACGCCGGTCATCGCTTCCGGCCTGCTGATGATCATGTTACGCAGCTACGACTACGGCATTGCCGGCGCCTCCGCCGCGATGGGCCTCTACTATATCGGCCTGGCGCGCTTCGCCTGGCGCCACATCGGTGAGGAATTCCGGCTGCTGGCGGAAGCCATGCTCGCGATCGGCGTGGTGTTCGCCACGCTGGCTATTCCCTACGCGCTCGACGGCCACTGGAGCAGCGCGGCCTGGGCACTCGAAGCGGCCGGCATCCTGTGGGTCTCGATTCGCCAGAAACGCTTTTACGCGCAATGTTTCGCGATCGCGCTGCAGATCGGCTCCGGCGTCCTGTTTATCCTGCGCAACATCGAAGACGTCGGTGACACGGCCTGGCTCAACCCCGCATTTCTCGGCGGCGTTTTCATCGCGCTCGGCGCGTTTATTTCGGCGCGCATGCTGTACCTGCAGGAGCGTGATTTTAAACTGCGCCTGTTGCATATCCCCTTTTACATCTGGGCCATGGGCTGGTGGCTGGTCAGCGCCCTGGTGCAGATCGACGAGTACGCCAGACACGAAGTCCCCGCCCTGCTGCTGCTGTTCGCCGCGACCGCCGGCCTGCTGGTCTACCTCGACCGCCTGCGCCACTGGGACTGGATGCCGGCCGCGATCAACGCCGCGTTGCTGCTGCCGGTGCTGATCTTGATATCCCTCTACTCGTGGTTGGATAACGGGCACCTGCTGTTTTCACCCGACCTGTATTTCTGGGTAGCCGCACTGTTCGCAACCTACTGGGTGATCACGAGGCTCGAGGACGTCACCTGGCCCGGCTGGGTCGACATCGCCGCGCACACTGCCTTCGTCGTCTTCGTCGCGCTGCTGCTGTCGCTGGAACTGGTGTGGATCTTCGAACACAAAATCGACGTCGCCGGCAAGGGTTACTATGCGATTCTCGCGGTAATGCCGCTGCTCGCGCTGCGGCTCGCACAGGCAGGACGCTTTCCGGCGATCGCTCGCCTCGGCGGTGACCTGCAGTTAAGCATTATCGGGGCGCTTTCGGTGTTCCTGTTTTTCTGGAGCCTGATCATTAACATGACCAACAGCGGTGACCCGACCCCACTACCCTATATTCCATTCATCAATCCGGTCGATCTGACCCAGATCGTTTTTTTCCTGCTGGTACTGGGCAGCCTCAAGCTGTTGCAACCCGCGATGGCGGTGCAACGCGACCATATCCTTATCATCCTCGCGGGCCTGATTTTCGTCTGGCTGACCGCGGTATTGATTCGCAGCATGCATCACTATCTCGCGATCCGCTTCGACATGTCTGACATGCTGGTCGATACGCGCGTACAAAGCGCAATTTCGATTCTGTGGACCGTAATCGGCATGGGCGCGATGCTGTTCGCGTCGCGCCGCCTGATGCGCCCGCTGTGGATCATCGGCGCGGCGCTCGTCGGCGTGGTGCTGGTCAAAATGTTCTTCATCGACCTCGGCGCCAGCGGCACGGTGGAGCGCATTGTTTCCTTCCTCGTCGTCGGCAGCCTGCTGGTCGCCACCGGCTACTTTTCGCCGATTCCGGAGAAGCAATCCGATACCGACAGGCCAGGGGAAGAATCCGCTCATGCCTAAAATCGCTTTATCGATACTGCTGTTGAGCCTGTGCTGCCAGGCGCAGGCGGCGCCCGAAATCCGCGACTACGCCTTTCAGGCAGCGATCGGCGAAAACGACGAAAAACTGCAGCGTCTCGTGTTGCCGCTCGAAGTGATAATGGCATCGACGCGTACCGACCTTAGCGACCTTGCCGTTTTCAATGTCGACGGCAAGCAAATGCCGCACTCGGTCGTGGTTACACCCGCAACGGTTAGCGATCGAGTCATCGAACTGCCGTTTCATAAATTCGATCGTTTCCTGCAACAACAAACAAAAATCGTGACCACCCGCGAGCAAAATCAGCAGGCGAACTCGACCTCGGAACTCGAAACCACCGAGAGGATTGCGGTGCAGTCGGTGCGCAACGATTACCTGATCGAGCTTGCGCCGGGCGAGGACACCCGCAGCTTCGAACGGCTCGAGCTGCAGTGGCAGCATGAACCGGCCAGCCAGATCCTGGAGGTCCGGATCGAGGTGGGTAACGAACTTGACCGCCTGCGCACCATACGACCACGCAAAAGCCTGACCAACAGCCAATCCGGGGATTCCGACTGGCGCAGCATCAAATCTATTCCCGCGCATAACAAATACCTGCGCCTGACGCCGGTCAACGCGGTAACCCGCTTCGAGTTGCAGCAGGTCAGCGGGCATTACCAGGAAACCCTGGCCGCCCCGACCCTGGTGCATACGCTCACGCCCGAGCTGGTCTCCGATGAAGCCGGCGAGTTTTACTTTTTCGGTTATCCCTCCGTGGTCAGAGCCAAAACCATGCGCATTATCCCAGGCGATAAACACAGCGTCATCGTCGGCGACCTTTATGTCTCCAACTCGAGTGAACCGGAAAAGCGACGCCTGGCCGAAAGGGGATTCCGCCAGCACAACCTCAGCGACGACGAGGTCAAGCCAAGCCGGCCGTTTAACATGAGCAGACTCTATCCGGCCAATGTCTGGTTTTCGTCGAAATCCGACCTGCCCTCGCCGCCGCAGGTAGCCCTGGGTTATCCGCAGTACGAATTGGTATTCCTCGGCGACGGCAACGGGCCTTACCGGCTTGCCTGGGGTAATCACGCGCATGAAACCGTCACCGCCAGCCTGGGCGAATTACTCGAGGGCAATCTCAAAGATATTCAGCAGCGGGGAATACTGGTGCAACTGGGCTCGACCGAGGAGGCCGGCGGTGCCGATCGGCTTAAACCGCAGGCACCCAGATATCCCCGCAATATAGGGTTAGGGTTTTGTCCACACACACACAAACAAACACACACACACACACACACACACAAACACACAACCATCTGAAACTCACAAAGACCTCTAAACAGGTTAGAGGCAATTTTCTTGTCATTCAACAAGCGTCAAGATCATACTTAGGTCATTATGAGTTATGAGCACTTCCTTTTTTATTCTGTCGGTATCAACCGTCAGGTGTCAAAAGAAGAAAACGTCATCCTACGTTTGATGGTTACTAGTTGAAGAAAAAGCCCAAGTAGCACCATGCTACCAGGTGTCAAAAGACCGACTAGACAAAAGACCGTCCGGTAAAGTACTCTTTTTCCTATAGTAACACACTTAACGGTCGTTTTTTTTGGTTTTCTTCACTTCTTACCATGAATTCGGATTGTATGTAGAACTTGGTACAAAATCTACATAAAACGTCTATAAACCGCTTTTTTGCGCTTATTTTTCAA
>CAWCBX010000182.1:0-16072 GCA_963793595.1 uncultured Gammaproteobacteria bacterium
ATGACTACGCCGCAGCGTTGCGCGAGATCGAGTTGTTCGAGCAGGGGATGGGTTAACCATTCGGGTTTATTGGTGACTATTCCCCAGCGAATTGAACGTGCTTCGAGTTCATCCAGAATTTCGGCATAGCCATCAAATAGCCTGGACTCATCTGCCACGTGTGCATGGTAGTGCTGCAGGAAGCGTTGGCGCAGCGGTTCGATTTCCTGCTCGGCGACTTTGCCGGCGAAACCAAGCCGGGTCAGCACCAGGCCACCCTGTGAGACCAATGGTCGAATCGTATCGAGTGGCAGTGGCTCATGACCTTCCTCGAGCAACAGATTGTTGAGTGCGCCCCCCATGTCAGGAGCGGTGTCTATCAGGGTACCGTCAAGGTCGAACAGAATGGCTTCAATCATCGAAGCACGCGGTCATCAGGTAATTGACGTCGATATCATCTCCCAGCGAGTAATGCTTGCTGAGCGGGTTGTAAATCATGCCGCTGATATCAGTTACCTTCATGCCGCAGGCGCGTAACTGGGCTGCCATTTCCGAAGGTTTGATGAATTTCTTATACTCATGGGTACCACGGGGTAGCATCCTGAGGATGTATTCTGCGCCCAGAATCGCCAGTGCAAAGGACTTCGGGTTGCGGTTGATGGTCGATAAAAACAGTATGCCGCCCGGTTTCAGCAAACGCGCCGCCGAGCTAATGATCGAAGCAGGGTCGGGAACATGTTCCAGCATTTCGAGGCAGGTGACGATATCAAACTGCGCCTCGTTGTGTTCAGCAAATGCTTCGACCGTAGACAGTTGATAGTCGATCTCGAGCGCCGATTCATGCAAGTGCATCCTGGCTACTTTGAGTGACAGTTCGGCCATGTCGATGCCGGTTACCCGGGCGCCTTTCTGCGCCAGTGCTTCGGCGAGGATGCCGCCACCGCAGCCGACGTCGAGAATGCGTTTGCCCTCGAGCCCCTGCGCCTGTCGCTCGATATAGGAAACCCGTAACGGATTGATTTCATGCAGTGGCTTGAACTCGCTCTCGCGATCCCACCAGCGGCTTGCGATCGACTGGAATTTATCGATTTCGACTGGATCTACGTTTGGCTCTACTGACATTATCTAACTCTTGATTTTTTGCGCCCAGGACGCGGCCCTGGCGATAATTTCGTTGGTGTCCAGATGGCAAAATTCGAAATCTTTCAACTGCGCGACACCGTCGATCCAGACATGTGATACCTGGTGACTGGCGGCAGCATACACGATCTGCGCCACCGGGTTATAAAGAGGTTGGGTGTTAAGGCTCGATAAATCGATGGCAATCAGATCGGCGCATTTGCCGCTTTCGATACTACCGATCAGATCAGCCATACCCAATGCCCTGGCGCCGTTGATCGTTGCCATCTCGATTGCCTGCCTGGCATTACAGGCACGAGCGTTACCACTGCTTCCCTTGGCCAGCATGGCGGCGGTGCGCATCTCGCCAAGCAGGTCGAGATCATTATTACTGGCCGCGCCATCAGTTCCGAGGCATACATTGACGCCAAGCTCCAGCAGGGTCGCCACGGGACAGATCCCGCTGCCCAGTTTAAGATTGGATTCGGGACAATGTGCGATGTTGACACCGGCTTCAGCCACGCGTTCGATCTCGAATTCGTCGAGTTCCGTCATGTGCACTGCGATCAGGTTCGAATTGAGCAGGTTAAGCTGATCGAGACGTTGCAACGGTCGCTGGCCAGTTTTCTGCTGGGCCTCGGCGACTTCGGCAGCGGTTTCGTGGACATGCATGTGTACCGGGATATCGAGTTCATTGCTGTACATGGCTATCTGGCGCAAAGGCTCATCAGAAACCGTATAGGGTGCATGGGGTGCGAAGGCGCTGCTAACCAGTGGCATTTCCCTGATTTGATCATGCACCGCAAGTGCCTTGTGCAGATACTCAGTCGCGTCTTGCGCCCATACGCTGGGGAAATCGAGCACGATCAGACCGACGACACTGCGCATCCCGATCTGTTGCGCGCAAGCTGCAATTTCATCTGGAAAATAATACATGTCACTCAGGCAAGTGGTGCCGGAACGAATCATCTCGGCCGCCGCGAGCCTGAATCCGTCTTTTGTAAATTCGGGGCCCACCCAGCTCGCCTCGGCTGGCCAGATGTGTTCGGTCAGCCATTCCATCAACGGTAAATCGTCAGCCATACCGCGAAACAGGCTCATCGAGGCATGGGTATGGCTGTTTACCAGGCCGGGTAGCAAGGCACAGTTGGGCAGGTGGATGATTTCGGCTTGCGCATAGCAGTCCAGATCTGCGATTTCGTCATTGGGGACCAGGCTGTGGATAAGATTGTCTTCGATTAGCACGGCGAAATCCTGCAATACTTCGAAGTCCGAATTTACGGTTACTATCCAGTCTGGCTGGATGATTTGATAGCGGTGTTGCATAGCCGAACCTTACAAGATTTAGCAACGGGTGAAAACGAAAATCGAGGTTGTCGCCACCGCTTTATGCGGTTTCATCTACCGGTTGTCGGAAAACCCCCAAATACGTCTATTTTAACGCTGGCGGGACGTTCTTATCGGTAGTGTTAACCCTTGGGTTTATGGTAAAATCGCGCAGATTCAAAATTAAACATTCCTGCGTCATTTCTAAGCACTGAGTATCTAGTTTTATGGCTGATATCGCCAAGGAAATATTTCCTGTCAATTTAGAAGACGAGATGCGTCAATCGTATCTCGAATACGCCATGAGCGTCATTGTCGGGCGCGCGTTACCCGATGTTCGCGATGGCCTCAAGCCGGTGCATCGGCGCGTCCTCTACGCGATGAGCGTGCTCGGTAACGATTTCAACAAACCGTACAAGAAATCTGCACGGGTAGTCGGCGACGTTATCGGTAAATACCACCCGCATGGCGATACCGCGGTCTACGACACCATAGTGCGTATGGCGCAACCCTTCGCCATGCGTCACATGCTGGTCGATGGCCAGGGTAACTTTGGTTCGGTCGATGGCGATTCGCCCGCGGCGATGCGTTACACCGAAGTTCGCATGTCGAAAATTGCGCACGAATTGCTCGCCGACCTGGAAAAAGAAACCGTCGACTTCCTGCCAAATTACGATGAATCCGAACACGAGCCTGTGGTCCTGCCGACCAGGGTACCTAATCTACTAATCAATGGCTCCTCGGGTATTGCCGTCGGCATGGCCACCAATATCCCGCCGCACAATCTGGCCGAGGTCGTGAACGCATGCATTCTGCTGATCGACGAGCCCGAGGCCGACATCGAGCGTCTGATGGAGTTTATTCCGGGACCGGATTTCCCGACCGCGGGATTCATTAACGGCGCCAGGGGAATTCGTGAAGCTTACCGCGGTGGCAAAGGCAAGATTTATCTGCGCGCGAAGACCCATTACGAAGAAGACAAGTCCGGACGACAAAGCATAATCGTCACCGAATTGCCTTACCAGGTCAACAAGGCCCGATTACTGGAAAAAATAGCCGAACTGGTCAAGGAGAAACGACTCGAAGGCATTACCGGCTTGCGCGATGAATCCGACAAGGATGGCATGCGCATGGTTATTGAACTGCGTCGCGGTGAACTGGCCGACGTGGTGTTGAATAATCTGTACAAGCAAACCCAGATGCAAAATGTGTTTGGTATCAACATGGTGGCGCTGGTCAACGGCCAGCCACGACTGCTAAATCTGAAAGAAATTCTCGCCGCCTTCATTGTGCATCGACGTGAAGTCGTTACCCGCCGTACTATTTTCGATCTGCGCAAGGCGCGTGATCGGGCCCATTTACTCGAAGGTCTCGCGGTAGCCCTGTCCAACATCGATGCCATCATCGCGATGATCAAACAGTCTTCCAGCCCGGCGGTCGCCAAGGCGGCCCTGCTCGAAAATCCATGGGCGCCAGGCGTGGTGATAGAAATGCTCCAGCGAGCCGGTGCGGCATCATCCAGACCTGAGGACATTGGCGTTGACTTCGGCCTGGTTGGCGATCAATACCGCCTTACCGAAAAACAGGCCCAGGCTATCCTGGATTTACGCCTGCATAAGTTGACCGGCCTGGAACAGGACAAAATCATTTCCGAGTACCGGGAAATTCTCGAAAAGATTGAAGATTTACTCGATATCATAAATCGCGACGAACGCTTGAAGCAGGAAATCCGGCGCGAACTTGAAGAAATCAAGGAGGAGTTTGCCGATCCTCGACGCACCGAAATCATCATCGACCATTCCGACCTGACAGTTGAGGATTTAATCAGCGAAGAAGACGTGGTGGTTACAATTTCTCATCTTGGTTACGCCAAGGCGCAACCGCTCGAAACCTATTCGGCGCAGCGTCGTGGCGGCAGGGGCAAGGCGGCTACCCGGGTCAAGGATGAAGATTTCGTCGAGCAGATGTTTGCCGCTTCGACCCATGACACACTGCTATGTTTCTCCACTCGCGGCAAGGTGTACTGGCAAAAGGTTTACCAGCTGCCGATCGGCAGTCGCACCGCGCGTGGGCGGCCGATGATAAATTTACTGCCGCTGGAAGAGAATGAACGAATCACTGCGATACTGCCGGTACGCGAATACCCGGAAGACCAGTTTATTTTCTTTGCTACCGCAAGCGGCAAGGTTAAACGCACCTCGTTATCTAATTTTTCACGTCCACGGGCAAATGGCATTATCGCACTCGACTTGCGCGATGAGGACAGCCTGATCGGAGTGCAGTTGACCGATGGCAAGTCTGACCTGTTGCTCTTTACCAGTGCCGGTAAGGGCATTCGAATCGACGAAAATGATGTCCGTGCCATGGGTAGAACCGCGGCCGGTGTGCGCGGTATCAAAATAAAACCCGATGACGAGGTTATCTCGTTGATCGCAGTTGAATCTGACGCGGGACAAATTCTGTTTGCAACTGAAAACGGGTATGGCAAGCGCACCCAGATCGGTGACTTTTCGACTCAGGGCCGCGGTGGCCAGGGCGTTATATCGATTCAGACTTCTCCGCGTAATGGGCGCGTTGTCGGTGCAATCAAGATTACCGGAGACGAAGAGGTCATGCTGATCAGTAACGGCGGTACGCTGGTGCGCACCCCGGCAGATGATATATCGATACTGGGACGTAACACCCAGGGAGTTACCCTCATTCGACTGGGTAATGAAGAACAACTGGTACAGATCGAACCGGTCGCCGCGAGCGTCGATGACGATCCTGAAAGCGACGGCTAAGATGCATCCATGAATGACGATGCACTGGAAAAGCTGCGCGAACGCATCGACGCAATCGATGAACAGCTACTGGAATTATTTAATCAGCGGGCCAGCTGTGCAGTCGACGTCGCCGGGGTCAAACGTCAACTGAACGAAGCGGTCGACGAGAATATCGATTTTTTTCGCCCCGATCGCGAAGCGCAGGTCATCAATCGACTGAAATCCTTAAATAAGGGACCGCTCAGCGATGACGAGGTCGGTCGGCTGATTCGTGAGGTAATGTCAGCCTGCCTGGCGCTGGAACAACCTCTGAAAATTGCCTATCTCGGGCCGGAAGGCACCTTCACCCAAAGTGCCGCACTCAAGCACTTTGGCCATTCGGTATCGACGGTTCCAATGAGCAGCATTCCCGATGTCTTTAATTCGGTTGAATCCGGTCATGCCGACTACGGCCTGGTCCCGGTGGAAAACTCAACCGAGGGCGTGATCAGTCATACCCTCGATATGTTTATTGATTCCAGGCTCAAGGTGTGTGGGGAAGTCGAGATTCGGATACACCATCATCTGGCAACCCAGTCGCAGGACATATCGGGTATCAGGCATATTTATTCACACCAGCAATCATTCGCGCAATGCCGTCGCTGGCTCGATCAAAATTTTCCCGGTATCGAACGAATTCCGGTCAGCAGTAACGCCGAGGCGGCCAGGCTCGCCAGCATAGAGAGCGACGCTGCCGCGATTTGCGGATTACCGGCGGTGGAAATATTCGGTTTGAAAATATGTTACGCAAATATTGAAGACCTCTCCGATAACACTACCCGCTTCGTTATCATCGGCAGCCAGGACGTGGGGCCCAGTGGCAATGACAAAACTTCGCTGCTAATTTCGACGAAGAATATCCCTGGTGCGTTACTAGGCCTGTTGCAGCCGCTTGCAGATCACGGTATCAGCATGAACAAAATCGAATCTCGCCCGGCACAGGGGAGCAAATGGGCTTATGTATTCTTTATCGATATCGATGGTCACCAGCTGGACGCTAATGTCGTCGACGCATTAAATGAGCTGAAACAGCAGGCCGCGTTGTTTAAAATCCTGGGTTCCTATCCTAAAGCCTCCCTCTGATGTCTGTTATCGATTCCGCCCTGTCGCAAATCAGGCAATTGCAGCCTTATTCCCCTGGCAAACCCGTCGAGGAGCTGGAGCGGGAGCTGGGCATTGGCAATGCGATCAAGCTTGCCTCGAATGAAAATCCGCTGGGATTTTCGCCGCTGGTTACAGACGTGCTGGCCCGTGCGGGCAAGCATGTCGAACTTTACCCGGATGCTAACGCTTACTACCTGAAGCAACGACTGGCACAAAAGCTCGGCGTCGAACAAAACCAGATCACCATCGGCAATGGTTCTAACGACGTCCTCGACCTGGTAGCGCGCAGTTTCCTCGACAGTAGCGCAGCAGCGGTATATTCGCAGTATGCCTTCATGGTCTATGCCATGGTGACCCAGGCCTGTGGCGCAAGGGCCCAGGTTGCGCAAGCCATGGGGGCGGACGCCGCACAGCCCTACGGCCATGACCTGGACGCGATGCGGTCATTAATTGGTGATGACACCGCTGTGATCTTCATCGCCAATCCGAACAACCCGACAGGTACCTGGCTAGAGAGCGATGAGCTGAAATCATTTATCGAACAGGTCCCCGAGCATATAGTCATCGTTATCGATGAAGCCTATTTCGAATACGTCGATTTCGAGCGCTATCCGAATTCGCTGCAGTGGCTGGATAAATATCCCAACCTGGTGGTGACGCGGACATTTTCCAAGATTTACGGTATTGCCGGATTGCGTATCGGTTACTGCGTATCGAGTCCTGAACTGTGTGATTTATTCAATCGCGTGAGGCAACCGTTTAATGGCAATACCCTGGCATTGGCTGCGGCACAGGCTGCCCTCGATGACGAATCGTTCGTTGAGCAAAGCCGACTCTCCAATCAGCAGGGTTTGCAATTTATGCAGGCCTGGTTTGACAAACGCGGATTCAATTATATTCCTTCGGCTGGAAATTTCCTGACTGTACGCTTCGGTGGCGACAGCGCCCGGGTTTACCAGGGTTTACTCGAACGCGGGGTAATCGTCAGGCCAGTGGCGAATTATAATATGGCGGATTTTCTGCGTATCAGTGTCGGCAGTAAACCTCAGCTCGAGCAGATGTTCGCTGCACTGGAAGATATTTTATGATCGACAAGCTGGCGATAATCGGGGTTGGGCTAATCGGCAGTTCATTGTCACTGGCCTTAAAACAGGCTGGCGCAGTAGGGCAGGTTATCGGCTTTGGGCGCAATCGGCAAAACCTTGCCAGGGGTGTCGAGCTCGGAGTTCTCGATGACTTTGCCGATTCCATCGAGGCCAGTGTCCGCGATGCTGATGTTATTGTCGTCGCCGTTCCGCTGGGTGCCATGCGACAGGTATTTACCGAGTTAAAACCCGCTGTCAGGAAAGATGCAATCATCACCGATGTCGGCAGTGCCAAGGGCTCGGTCGTAGCCGCGGCGCGCGATGAGCTGGGAGCGCTGTTCCCACGTTTTGTGCCGGGCCATCCGATTGCTGGCACCGAGAAGAGTGGTGTCGAAGCAGGTTTTGCGAGCCTGTATCAAAAGCGTCGAGTTATCATCACCCCGCTGCCACAAACCGATCACGACGCCATATCCGTTATCGACGAAATGTGGCGCCACTGTGGTGCCATTATCGAGTGTCTGAGTGTGGAACATCATGACAAGGTGCTCGCGGCAACATCGCATTTACCGCACATGCTTGCTTATGCGCTGGTGCATCAGCTGTCGAATTTAAACGATCACGAGGAAATTTTTCGTTACGCTTCCGGCGGGTTTCGAGATTTCACCCGTATTGCTTCCAGCGACCCGGTCATGTGGCGCGATGTCTGTATTTCGAATGGCGATGCGCTGGTAAGCCTGATCGAACAGTATCAGCAGGAACTCGACCGGGTCAAAGCGGCAATTAACGCAGAAGATGCCGACGAGCTACTCAAGCTATTCGGCAGAGCCAAGTCGGAACGTGATTCACTGATTGGAAACTGTTAATGACGCAATTCATCTGTAGCCCCGGGGGCAGGGTCGACGGCAGCATCCGCGTACCCGGCGACAAATCGATTTCGCATCGTTCCATTATTCTTTCTTCTATCGCGGAAGGAACAAGCCATATATCCGGTTTTCTGCAAGGCGAAGATAGTCTCAATACCATCAGGGCATTTCAACAGATGGGAGTTTCGATCGAACGTGACCAGGACCAGGTCAGAGTTTGCGGCGTTGGATTGCATGGCCTGGAAAAGCCCGGCTCCGATCTCGATATGGGCAACTCCGGTACCGCGATGCGCCTGCTGCTTGGACTACTGGCTGGACAGGCGTTCGATTCGCGACTTATCGGCGATAGCTCACTTTCGTCACGGCCAATGCGACGTGTTATCGATCCTTTGCAATCGATGGGCGCTACCATCGAAAGCGAGCCCGGTGGTCGAGCACCTCTACAAATTAAAGCGAGTAATGGCTTAACGGCGATCGAATACGATATGCCGGTTGCCTCGGCCCAGGTCAAATCCTGCCTGCTGCTGGCCGGTCTCTATGCCAGCGGGGAGACCGTGGTACGTGAGCCCGCACCGACGCGTGATCATAGTGAACGTATGTTGCGCGGATTCGGCTGTGAAGTGTTGAGTAAAGACTCCGCAATCCGCCTCCCGGGTAAGCAGGTTTTAGTGGCGCGTGATATCGAAGTGCCGGCTGATATTTCGTCAGCAGCGTTTTTGATGGTGGCCGCATCGATCGCCGCAGGCAGCGAAATTACGTTATGCCACGTTGGCATTAATCCGACACGCACCGGGGTTATCGATATTCTTAAATTGATGGGGGCAGATATTGAACTGCTTAACCAGCGCGATATCGGTGGTGAACCGGTAGCTGACATCAGCGTACGCAGCGCCGAATTAACCGGCATAGATATTCCTGCGCACCTGGTGCCACTGGCAATCGATGAATTCCCGGTGCTTTTTATTGCCGCCGCCTGTGCTCACGGAACTACCCGTTTAAGCGGCGCAGAGGAATTGCGTGTCAAGGAAAGTGACCGCATCCAGGTTATGGCGGATGGCCTCACGGTGCTCGGTGTCGATGCACAGTCACGGGATGACGGCATCGTCATCCAGGGTGGTCAGTTAGGAGGTGGCGAAATTGAATCCCATGGCGATCATCGCATCGCAATGGCATTCAGCATCGCCTCGTTGCGTGCCACAAAGGAAATTCGCATAAATGATTGTGCCAATGTAAACACGTCATTTCCCGGATTTGTAGAACTTGCCCGTCAAATTGGAATCAGGGTTACAGTCGATGCGGGATAAAGACGCTTTTGTAATTGCCATCGACGGTCCAGGCGGTTCCGGGAAAGGGTCGCTGGCAGTCAATGTCGCTCATGCGCTCGACTTTCATTTACTCGATAGCGGCGCTATTTACCGTCTGTTGGCGTTAAAGGCAATGCAACAGGGCATTGATCTGAACCAGGAAAGCGAAGTGATTACTGTCCTGGATAATTTCAATATACGCTTTGAAGCAGGCGATGAATTGTCTATTCCATATCTCGATGATCAGGATGTAGCAGATGTATTACGCCAGGAGGCAACTGGTGAAGCCGCCTCGAAAGTCGCGCGCCATGGCAAAGTACGACAGCATCTACTGGCGCTGCAGCGGTCGTTTCTCAAGCCTCCGGGACTGGTCGCCGACGGGCGCGATATGGGTACCGTGGTGTTCCCGCAGGCCCGATTTAAATTCTTTTTGTGTGCAAGTATCGAAATTCGGGCGCAAAGGCGATATAAGCAGTTGATAAATATGGGATTACCCGCTAATATCGCCCAGCTTCAAGCGGATATAGCCGAAAGGGACGAGCGCGACCAGAATCGCAGCGCCTCACCATTGGCTCCCGCCGAAGACGCATTGATCGTGGATTCGAGTTTACTTGACCTGTCACAGGTTACCGAACTTGTGCTGACTCATATCAGAGATAGCGACCCGGCGATCAATCTAAGGTCCTTGTAGATACACTGTCTACAGGGTTTTTTAAACTTAACGCGATAGTTAATTGCAGTCTGATTAGCTATTGAAAATATCTTTAATCAGGAATCTTCCATGTCTGAAAACTTTGCAGAAATGTTCGAGCAAAGCATTACCCAAATGAATATGCGTGTCGGTGAGATCATCACCGGCGAAGTTGTCGATATCAACCGGGATGTTGTCATCGTCAACGCGGGCCTCAAATCTGAGGGTGTTATCCCGGTAGAACAATTTTATGATGAACAGGGCGAACTCGACGTCAAAATAGGCGATACCGTCGAAGTGGCGCTCGATTCATTCGAGGACGGTTACGGCGAGTCGCGCCTGTCGCGTGAAAAAGCCAAACGTGCGCGCGCCTGGACTCGGCTCGAGGAAGCTCAACAGGCTGACGAAATCGTTACCGGTCGTTTTACTGGCAAGGTCAAAGGTGGATTTACCGTCGATATCGGTGAAATTCGCGCCTTCCTGCCGGGCTCGCTGGTCGATGTACGTCCCGTGCGTGACACGGCCTACCTCGAGGAAAAAGAACTCGAATTCAAAATCATCAAACTCGATCAAAAGCGCAATAACGTTGTCGTATCGCGTCGCGCCGTGGTTGAAAGGGAATTCAGCGAAGAACGCGAAAAGTTACTCGAGACCCTGAAGGAAGGCGAACGCGTACGCGGTATCGTAAAAAATCTTACCGATTATGGCGCTTTTCTCGACCTTGGTGGTATCGACGGCCTGCTGCATATCACCGATATGGCCTGGAAGCGTGTCAAACATCCGTCCGAAGTGGTTGAAATCGGCCAGGAAATCGACGTTGTGGTACTCAAGTTTGACCGTGAAAAGAACCGCGTATCCTTAGGCTTGAAACAAATGGGTGACGATCCCTGGGAAAATATCATGCGTCGTTATCCGGAGGGTCAGCGCCTGTTCGGACACGTCAGCAATATCACGGATTATGGTTGTTTTGTTGAGATCGAGGACGGTGTCGAAGGACTGGTTCACGTTTCAGAAATGGACTGGACCAATAAAAACGTCAATCCTAACAAGGTAGTTACCCTGGGAGACGAGGTCGAAGTTGTTATCCTCGAAATAGACGAAGAGCGCCGACGTATTTCACTGGGCATGAAGCAATGCAAGGCGAATCCCTGGGAAGAATTTGGTACTACTAACAATAAGGGCGACATCATCGGTGGTAAAATCAAGTCCATCACTGACTTTGGTATCTTTATCGGCCTGGATGGAAACATCGATGGCCTGATCCATCTTACGGATCTGTCCTGGAACAAACCGGGTGAAGAAGCCGTGCGCGAATACCAGAAGGGACAGGAAGTCGAAGCCATGGTATTGTCGATCGATCCAGAGCGTGAACGTATCTCGCTAGGTATCAAGCAGATCGAGAAAGATCCGTTTGCAAGCTTTATCGCGGACAAACCGAAAGGTAGTATAGTGTCTGGTACGGTAATTTCGGTTGATGCCAAAGCGGCTGTCGTCGATCTCGGTGATGGCATTGAAGGCCTGTTACGGGCTTCCGAAATGGCAACAGATCGTGTTGAAGATGCTCGTTCATTTTTGAATGAAGGTGATCATATCGATGCCAAGATTACCGGTATGGATCGTAAGGGACGCAGTATCTACCTCTCGATCAAGGCCAAGGATACCGATGAAGAGCAGGAAGCACTAAAGGATTACACAGCTAGTAGTGATGCCAAGACAGCAACTACCAGCTTTGGTGATCTGCTCAAAGAAAAAATGGATTCCTGATCCACAATCGGGTGGCGGGTATAAACCCGCCACCCAACCAGATTATCGGACCATGTAATGAATGAAGCAGAATTTGTACCCTCGATGACCAAATCGGACCTGATCGACAACCTGTCGAAGAATCAGGGGCATCTGGCATATAAAGATGTTGAGTTGGCGGTAAAAAGTCTGATCGAAATGATGAGTAGCGCCTTATCCAATGGCGAGCGTATCGAAATTAGAGGGTTCGGCAGTTTTAGTCTGCATTACCGACCACCGCGAACCGGACGCAACCCAAAGTCTGGCGAAAAAGTAGATTTACCCGGCAAGTACGTACCACACTTCAAACCCGGCAAAGAGCTGCGTGACCGCGCCAATACCGAGAAATAGATTTACAGTCTGCTTCCGGCCAGAACTGGATAACAATAAATGGATATCTGGTTATTTCTACTAATACTGTCGGCAATTCTAATTGGCTGGTTACTGGGTCGATGGCAGCCATTCAAAAAAAACAAAGCACAACATCCTGACCTTTACGCGGAAAAGTATGCCAGCGGGTTGAATTATCTTCTCGCTGACGACTCAGACAATGCGATAAAAATCTTTACCGATCTGATCGAGGTTAACAAGGAGACAATAGGCATTCATATTGCCCTTGGCAACCTGTTTCGCTCGAAAGGCGAGGTGGATCGAGCCATAAAGATTCACCAGAACCTGCTGGCACGCCCCAGTCTTACGCGCAGACAACGCCATATGGCTATCGCCGAGCTGGCAGATGACTATCTCAAAGCTGGATTGCTGGACCGTGCAGAAAAGCTTTACCGGGAGATGATTGAACTCAATGCCGATCCCAGACAGGCATATCATCAATTGCTGAATTTGTATATCACTGAAAAATCCTGGGAAGAAGCCGCAGAGTGTGCACAGGTACTTTATAAAATGGGTGAACCCGAGGCGAATGTGGTTTATAGCCAGTGCTTGTGTGAAATCGCCGCTAATGCCGTCGATAGCGGTAACAATCGTCTCGCCCGCAATAGCCTGGATAGAGCGCTCGAAGTCGATCCCGGTTGTGTTCGCGCTGCCCTGATCTTGATCCGTTTACATTTAAAAACTAATAATATGTCCACGGCTAAAGGCATTTTGCAGCGCTTGATTCAGCAAAGTCCCGAGTATATGCCGCTGTATATAGAGCCGGCTCATCAAATTTATCATGGTAACGAGAACCGGGTTTACCAGGAATTTCTGCAAAACCAGTACCAACAACATCCGTCGACACGACTCGCGATTGCTTTGCTTGAACACTACGCGCGCAATGGCGAAATTGAAAAAGCACGGCAATTTTTATCCGATATTCTGCACAAATCACCTTCCTTCGAGGCGTTTGAATTTGCGTTGCGTTTTTTAAAATCAAATCCTGATCAACTGGGTGAAACCTGGGAAACCCTGTCGACTTTTTTGAAGACCTTACAGGATAAGAAAATTGAATATACCTGTTCACGATGTGGCTATGAAAGTCATACCATACAGTGGCTGTGCCCAAGCTGTCGAAACTGGGCTTCGATGAAACCTGAAAAGACATGAAAGATCCCAGGATTATCGTCGCGCTCGATTTCTCAGATCGACAGCAAGCCATCGAATTCTCGCGTAAAGTCACGCCGGATCAATGCCGCCTGAAGGTTGGCAAGGAGCTATTCACCAGCGCGGGGCCGGCACTGGTCGAAGAACTGGTTGGCTACGGCTACGATATTTTTCTCGATTTAAAATTCCACGATATCCCGAATACTGTCATGAAAGCATCCAGTGCCGCTGCCAAACTTGGGGTATGGATGTTGAATGTGCACGCACTGGGTGGGGCGGCGATGATGCAGGCTGCGCGTGAGGGAATTGAAATCGTTGCGCAGCGACCCTTCCTGATCGCGGTAACGGTGTTGACCAGTATGTCGGCACGTGATTTGAAGGATTTGGGAATAGCGACACCATTGCCGCAAATCGTCGACCAGCTGGCCCGAAATGCGATTTCGAATGGCCTCGACGGCGTAGTGTGTTCGGCACAGGAAGCCCCCGCATTACGCGCGAGTATAGGTGATGCAGCGCTGTTGGTAACACCCGGAATTCGGCCGGACTGGGCTTCGGCGGATGATCAGCAACGCATTGTCACGCCACAACAGGCAATTACCGATGGCGCCAGTTACCTGGTCATCGGCCGGCCCATAACCCAGCATGAGAACCCCGCCCAGGCGCTGGAGATGATTTCCGCGTCAATTTCGTAACCGACTTGAACATAGGTTGATGACAGCTATTTGCTGAATCGTTAAACTAGCGCCAAGTTTTATTACTCCGATGGCCTTAGATGGATCCCAATTTCCTAGATTTTGAACAACCGATCGCTGAACTCCAGGCCAAGATTTCAGAATTACGCTTTGTTACCGATGATTCGGATATAAACATTAGCCAGGAAATTCGGACCCTGGAGCGGAAGGCGGAATCTCTTACCAACTCGATTTTCGGCAAGCTTTCAGCCTGGCAGATTTCTCAACTATCACGCCATCCCAATCGACCTTACTCGCTCGACTACATTGAGCGGATGTTTACCGACTTTGAATACCTGCACGGTGATCGTGTTTATGCTGACGATAGTCCGATCGTCGGTGGTATCGGGCGACTGGAAGGTAAACCTGTCATGGTTATCGGGCAACAAAAGGGACGCGACACCCGGGAAAAAATAAAACGCAATTTCGGCATGCCTCGACCCGAGGGCTATCGTAAGGCTTTGCGGCTGATGAAAATAGCTGAAAAGTTTAACATGCCCCTGATAACCCTGGTCGACACTCCTGGAGCTTATCCAGGTATTGGCGCCGAAGAAAGAGGGCAGAGTGAAGCGATTGCGAGAAATCTTTTCGCGCTTGCCGAACTGAAAACACCGGTGATCTGTACTGTAATCGGCGAGGGTGGCTCCGGTGGTGCGCTGGCAATTTGTATCGGCGATCGCATCAATATGTTGCAATACGCTACCTACTCGGTTATCTCTCCTGAAGGTTGCGCATCGATCCTATGGAAAAGCGCGGACAAGGCGTCCCTGGCTGCGGAGGCTATGGGTATCACAGCCCAGCGCCTGCTCTCCCTGAAACTGATAGACAATGTCATCCAGGAACCTCTGGGCGGAGCCCATCGAAACTATGATCAGATCGCCAGTTCCCTGAAACAGGACCTGATAGAGAGCCTTGACGCTCTCGAGTCTATCACTATCGACAGGTTGCTCGAACAACGCTACCAGAAGTTAATGGCTTTTGGTCAGTATCGGGAAGCCTGATAGGATATCTGCTTTAAATACCGGCCAGTCACATGCAATCATGTCTGGAGCTGATTCCCGATGATGCTCAAAGGGTCTTTGTAGCCTTTAGCGGCGGCCTCGATTCAACCGTGTTACTGCACCTGCTCGTCGACGATACCCGTAAGTTTGAAATTATTCCCTGGCATTTTAATCACGGCCTGCTTGATGTCGCCGCCGACATGGAGCAGTTCTGTATCGAGCAGGCGGGGCGCCTGGGCCTCGAAATCAGAGTCGACCAGCTTCGCCTGGACAAGGTTGAGAGTAATATCGAAGCTGTCGCAAGACATAATCGCTATGCATTGTTTGCACAACACACCCGCGCAGGCGATTGTATCTTGACCGCTCATCATGCCGATGATCAGGCCGAAACTTTCCTGCTCAATGCATTGCGCGGATCAGGCAGTGCCGGGCTGCGTGGTATCGCGAGGCAGCGTGTGCTGGATGGCGGTGCCCTGTTACTGCGGCCATTGCTGGATTACAGCCGTAGCCAGCTGGAAACCTATGCCAGAGAGCATAAACTTGCCTGGGTTGACGATCCCAGTAATCAAACCAGCAAATTCGATCGTAACTATCTGCGTAACCAGGTTATACCTTTGCTAAAGACCCGCTGGCCGCATTTTCAGAATTCACTCGCAACCGCTAGCGAGTTACAGTCCGAGATTCAGGATTTACTCGACGAAGTAGCGGCACTCGATTTTTTGCAGTTAAAATCAATTCCGTCGA
>CAWCBX010000183.1:0-20461 GCA_963793595.1 uncultured Gammaproteobacteria bacterium
AGGAGGGAGGCAATCTTCGGCCAGGAACGGGCATTTATTCTGTAGCTCAGTTTCCGGGCCAAGGTTTGACATTGCAGAGCAAATATTGCGACAGTATAATTTCAGTCTTTGCCAAAAAAGTTCACACAGATGTCTTCAATGCATAAAAAAATACGGTTCAGCCTGAGCCAGCTGCTCAAATTCGCCGCCAGCCTAACGGTCTCCTGCCTGGTCAGCGTTCAGGTGGTGGCGGGCACACCCCTGGTCCACGACGCAGAGTATTACGTTCTGGAAAAACAGAATGGCGAACGCTGGTCGGTGGAGGACAAGGACCTGGACGAGCGCCTGGCCGAATTTCGCAAGAAGAATGGCGGCAAATCACCCAATATTTTCTACATCCTGATCGATGACATCGGTTTTGGTGATCTCGGCGACGAAACACTCAATTCTATCCGCGGCTACAAGACGCCCAATATTAATGAATTCGCGCGTGAGGGCATGCGCCTGTCACGTATGTATACGGAACCCTCCTGTACGCCCACCCGGGTAGCGTTTATGACCGGCCGGCACCCCGTTCCGCAATGGCATGGGCAACACGGCAGTCGACATCTCGGGCTTCGGGCTTGCGGATGAAGAGGTGACAGTGGCCGAAGTCCTCTCTGCTAAAGGCTATAACACGGTGCATATCGGCAAATGGCATATGGGTGATATCACGGGAAGCCTGGCCCACCATGCAGGGCTTTGACTACGCGGCCTTTCCAATCCACCAGCAGGGCCAGCTCACGATTTTCCATGACGACGCGGCCGATGAGGAAATCAGCATCGGTATCGGCAAAAATAACTATGACGATCGCTACACCATGGACGAATGGCTGCGCACAGATGCATCATCCATGGTCACCGGGGTTGAAGGCACACGTGGCAAGGACGTGCATGAGGTCCACATGAAGCCCGGGGAGCGCTGGACCGAGGCCAAGTATCACGAAATGAACGTGCGTTATCAGAACCAGACCATGGAGCAGCTACGTAAGCTGGCCAAGGCCGACAAACCGTTCTTCCTGCAATACTGGCCGCTGTACCCTCTGACAGGTCCGCGTACCACCACAGAGGAATACACCACATCCAACGGTGGCATATACGTGGAGAAGATGAAACTCGTCGATGAATGGATCGGTGAGCTGATGACTGAAATGGATACGCTGGGCATCGCGGACAACACCCTGGTAGTCATCATGGGTGATAACGGCCACTTCACCAAGTATTCACCCGGATCAGGTTACACGCCGATGGTTTACAAGGGCGGCAAAGGGCTCTACCAAAGAAGGTGGCGTTCGGGTGGACGCTTTCGTACGCTGGCCGGGCATGATCGAGGCCGATTCGGTAGCCGGTGATATTATCCATGTCAGCGACCTGTTCACCACCATAGCCCGCCTGGGCGAGCGGTATGGATGAGATCCCGACCGATCGTGTTATTGACGGCATCGACCAGACTTCCCTGTTACTGAACGGCGATACCCACAGCCGGCGAGACTACGTGTTTCTTTACAACATTAATAACCTGGAAGCAGTGGTCAAGGAACAGTACAAGCTCGACCTGTCATCTGGTATCGAGAATGCCATTTTGGCGAACTTCTACGACCTGTTCCGCGATACCCGCGAGGAATGGCCGGTATCCACCGAAGTGGGCGCCTGGGGCGGCGCGAAGTTCGTACGCATGGTCAAACGCCATATGGGCCGCAAGGCCAAATACCCGGACGCCCCTCCCGCCACTGGTATGCCGTACGCAGGCATCGATAACCTGCGGCCGGAAACCAAGGCGGCGGTGGAAGAGTTCCTGTATCATGATGAAAACACCGGGGATGTAACTCAGACACGGAGTAAGCGGTCAGTGATAATCGATAAGCAAAAACCGTATAGGCAGTAAATGCCACGGATCTCGATCCTTGTTATCTTGCTCGTTCTGGCTATCGCACTTATCGCACATATGCGTTGGAAAAAATGGATGTGATTTCAAATCGTCAGGTTAATTAAACGGTCACTATATCATTTTCACGTGCGTCGGCTTTGGGTCCAGACTGTGTGAAAACTCTGACGAAGGTATAATCAGATTTTCTAACTGATGGATCATCGCATGAGTCGATTCATTAAAGGCGAGTCACGTAGCCAGATCACTTTATTTCCCGAAGCTGTTGACGAATATATCGAGGAAGACAACCCGGTCAGGGTGATCGATGTGTTTGTTGATGACCTCGATCTTTCTACATTTGGGTTTAAAACAGTACCCGCTGATATATGAAAAAAAACCCGCCGACAGGTTTCGGCGGGGTTTTAATGGCGAACCGACGCGATCCCCCGATACGGCGTAAGCCTGGTTCGGTTAGCTGGTGTGATAGACCTCCTGCAAACCGTAGACCGGAGTTGGAATATTTTCCATGCGTGCCTCGAGCTGTAGCGACAGATAACTTGAATAGTGGCGTGACTGGTGCAGGTTGCCACCGTGAAACCAGAGCCCTGGTTGCTGGGTCGGTTTCCACATGTTGCGCAGTTCGCCTTCCCAGGGACCGGGGTCTTTGGTGGTGTCCGAACCCATGCCCCAGACTTTGCCGACTTTGTCGGCAACATCCTGGCTGATCAACTGCGCCGCCCAACCGTTCATCGAGCTGTAGCCGGTCGCCAGCACGATGACGTCCGCGGGTATTTCGGTACCGTCGGCCAGCATCACGCCTGTTTCGGTAATGCACTCGGTTTGACCGGTCTTGAGCTTGATGTCGCCATTGGCGATCAGTTCCGACGCACCGACATCGATATAATATCCCGAGCCACGGCGCAGGTATTTGCAAAACAGGCCGCTGTCATCTTCGCCAAAGTCGAGCATGAACCCGACTTTTTCGAGCCGGTCGTAAAGATCCTTATCGCGTTCTTTCATCGCGGCATAAACCGGCACCTGCAGTGCGGGCAAAATACGATAAGGCAGGGATGCAAAAATCATGTCGGCCTTGTGCGTGGTAACGCCATTGGCGACAGCCTGCTCGGAATACAATCCGCCCAGGGCCAGGTCCATCAGGGTTTCCGATTTGGCAATATGCGTGGAAGATCTTTGTACCATGGTGACATCGGCACCGTGTTCCCACAGGTCGGCGCAGATATCGTGCGCGGAATTGTTCGAACCGATGACCACCGCTTTCTTGCCCGCGTATTTATCGCCGCCCGGATGTTTTGACGAATGGTGAATATCGCCTTTAAAGCTGTCCATGCCGGGAATATCCGGAATGTTCGGCACCGCCGACATGCCGGTAGCCATTACCAGCTGTTTCGGTTTAAGTACCACCGGTTTACCGTCTCGCTCGACGTGGACCGTCCACTCACCGCTGGCTTCATCGTATTCGGCTTTATTGCAGACCGTGGAGCTCCAGTAGTTCAGCTCCATGACCCTGGTATACATTTCCAGCCAGTCACCGATTTTGTCTTTGGGCGCAAATACCGGCCAATGGTCGGGGTAGGGCAGGTAAGGCATATGGTCGTACCAGACCGGGTCGTGCAGGCATAAGGATTTATAGCGATTGCGCCAGCTATCGCCGGGGCGGGCATTTTTTTCAACGATGATCGTGGGTACGCCAAGCCGCCTCAGGCGTGCACCGAGCCCGATGCCACCCTGTCCGCCACCAATAATCACGCAGTAAGGCTGGTGCTCATAGCCGAGTTCGGCTTCTTCCTGTTGCCTGTTTTCAAGCCAGGTCTTGCGACCTCTGAAGAGGCCGTGTTCGACGCCTTTGGGTCGAGTCGGCCCGCTGGCTTCCTCGTGGCCTTTGAGCTCGTAGGCTGTTGTTAGCAAAGTCCAGGCCTGGCCGTCGGCATTAAGACGCAGATGACCTTCACCACGGCTGGTTGCGGTTTCGAACTTAATCCAGCCCTCGGTGATGCCGTCGGCCTCGGATGCGTCACCATCAAGCGTCCAGTTACCGGGTTTCACCGATTCGAGCGTTGCATCGAGCATTGCGGCAATCTCTTTGCGACCTTCCATGGTTTTCAGGTTCCAGGTAAAACTGACAAAATCACGCCAGTAACTCTCCGGCGCGAACAATTCTGCCGCCTGTTGGCTATCGTTTTTCTTTAACGCGGCATTCAGATTTGCGAGCCATTCATTGATGGTGTCATTTGCTGTGCTGGACATAGGTCCTCCCCTTTTGTTGATCGGTAATGTTAATTCCAACCTGCAACAGGTTGAGCTAAAGGATATTTAAAGTTTGCAGTCCCCGACAAAGAATAAAGGTGCATTTAAGCACAACGAGACGCAGATCTAAATCTAGTGAGATCTTCCCCGCTTAGAGGAAGAGGCGAAGGGTATCTGTATAGAAACCGCTTATTAGCAATCCATAGTGCTCATCAATGGATTACTGCTGGCTGGGAAAGCGCTTTTTCACTTTGAGCAAGGTTTTCGCACTCTTGTCTAAAATCAGGCGGCCTTCGGACAAGAGTTTTTCTCCGTTGCCCTCGTAATATTTCCACCAGAGCACCCAGCCCGCGATCGGTATACCAAACGCGATAAACAATCCAAGCGGGCTCAGGAAGAACCAGCGGTTAAACACCAGAGCCCATAACAAGGGCCAGACCAGGGAAATGCCGACCCATGTACGTATTGACGTTATTTCGAACATGACACTCTCCAACGAATTATCACGCGCATAATGATAGCCGAGCGTTACCCCGAATACGGGATTGACGGTGTGAAATTGTTTGCGATTGTTTAGTGGACTATTTCGGCTGATTGCGAAGACAGGCTACCTCTTTGCTCGCTGTCTCGAGGCCGATATGGGTATACTGTTCCCGGAATGACCTCTAAAAAACTGTTCGAACACGACGCATGACCGACGCAGACAAAGATCTTCCGCAAAAATCGAGCAAGGCCGCGATCGACGCGTTCGTGGAAAAAGTCAGGTCAACGCCGGTAGTCAAATCCGGCCTGGAACGCGGGCGCTTGATGTTTGCGATGGACGCCACCGCCAGTCGCGAACCCAGCTGGGACAGGGCCTGCCAGATCCAGGGCGAGATGTTCAGCGAAACCGCGGCGCTCGGCGGCCTCGATATTCAGCTTTGCTATTACCGCGGCTTTCGCGAATTCGAAGCGAGCCCATGGCTGTCTTCCGGGGATGCATTGCTGCAACGCATGACGAGCGTGTCGTGCCGCGGTGGTTCTACGCAGCTCGAAAAGGTGCTGCGTCAGGCAATCGAACAAACCAGGCAAAAGAAAGTCCAGGCGCTCGTGTTCGTCGGCGATTGCATGGAGGAAGACGTCGACTGCTTGTGCCATCTGGCGGGCGAGCTGGGGATACTCGGGGTGCCCGCTTTCATGTTTCATGAAGGCGACGAGCCGGCAGCGCAGCGGGCGTTCAAGGAGATCGCACGCCTGACTCGCGGTGCCTACTGCGCCTTCGACGCGTCCAGCGCAGGACAATTACGCGACCTGTTGAGCGCGGTGGCTGTTTATGCCGCCGGCGGTCAGAAAGCCTTGCGGGATTTCGGTAAAGGTCGCAGCGAGGTGGTGCGGCAACTGACCCGCCAGTTGGGTAAGGGCTAATCCGTGGCGCGAATATTACTGTTGCTCGGCATCGGGGTTGGATCGTTCCTGGTTTTGCGCTGGTTGTTTCGCCAGCCTCCCCGTGTTTACTGGCAATGGATAGCGGTCCTGCTCGCGGCAGGATTGCTGACACTGGTGATGACGGGGCGGGCGCATTGGCTGGCCGCGGTGTTTGCCGCCGTGCTGCCGTTCGTGCGGGGCTTACTGACGCTGCTCGGCCACATACCGCTGCTCAAACGTATGCTGGCTGGTGTTGATGCTGTAAAATCAAAGTCCGAACCGAGCAGCGGGCAAACCTCGACCGTACAAAGCAAATACATCCGTATGACGCTGAATCACGATTCGGGAGATATCAAAGGGGAAGTACTAACAGGACAGTTCAGGGGTAAGACGCTCGATCAACTGGATCTTGAAGCCTTGCTGCAATTGCTGCGTGAATGTCAGGACGACGAAGAGTCGGTGGCCTTGCTGCAGACTTACCTGGACCGGGAGCACGCGGACACCTGGCAGCAACAGGCTGGCGCGCAGGGTCAACAGCGGACCTCCAGCGAACCAGGCGGGATGTCGCGCGAAGAAGCGCTGCAGATATTGGGATTATCATCCGACGCCAGCGAGGCGGAGATTGTCGAGACACACCGGCGGCTGATACAAAAGCTGCACCCGGACCGCGGTGGGTCTGCTTATCTTGCGGCCACGATAAATCTGGCGAAGGATACATTACTGGGTAAGTAGACATTCTTAATGGCATCGATGGAATATTTTCAACTCACTGAACATAATGACTTACCCGGCATCGGGCAGTTCGCACCGTTTAAGGTGGTGCTCGCAATCGGGGACACTGTCAGCCGCTCCCGTCAAAATGAAATTTCCAACTGGTTAGTCGAAATGGGTGGCAAGTACGTGATGATTTGCGGCAGCGATTGTAAAAGCTGGGAACAGTCAATCCGGCAGGCTAACCTGGACCAGGTGGATATAGAGAATATGGGACCCCGGGAATTCGTCATGATTACCACGCATGAGCACGAGAGATTGCGTAACGTATTCTGGCACGCCAAAAAACACGCACGGCACACCCACATCAAACTCAACAATATGCTGGCGATTCATATTGGTAACCGTAATCGATCGGTGGAATATCTTTCCATGTTTGAAAAAGCCTAGCGCCAGGCCTCAGGCCGGTGATCCAGGCGAATCAAGTGAACTGTCACCATAGCCATCATTTATTTCCTGATAAAATTATGAAGAAATTCTTTTAAGGGATTGATTTATATCGTAATCGCTGTTTCCGGTCTCGTGCGCAAGGCGGGCCGGGAGCGCAACTTTTTCGGCGTGATCCACCCCCACAAAACTACTGTGAACTGTATTACCAAAATTAGCCGTGGTTTTTGGTCAGTCTGGACTATATTAATCACGGTACACACACAAATTAATCACGGATTCCGCAATAACGGAAATTTAGCTCATGTTCACCAAATCCGATTCAAATAAGTCAAAGTCGATCGAAGCATTGGTTCCAATGATCGATCTGTTCGCCGTGCTGGCTATTGTGTTCATGATTTACTCGAGTGACGAAATCATTGCCTCGCAAGAGAAAAGTCAGGAGATGATCGAGCAGATAACGGTTGATTACAAAAAGCTGCAAGAAGAAGTTGCCGCAGCCGAACAGGCCAGGCAGGAACGTCGCGAGACTCTGGCCCAAAATGCCGTGCAGTCGTTAGAAGAAATCCAGGCGGAACGAGAGCAGAAAGCGAAACAGCTGGTCGCTCAGTTTACGCAAATGATGGCCGAGCAACAAAGCCAGGCTGCAGTGGAGTATGAAGCTCTTGTTGCCAAGTTCGAAGTCGAGCACGAACAGGAAGTGGAAAAGCAAAAGGCCGAGCTCAAAGCAGAAAAGCAAAAGCAACTGGAAATTAAGGTAGCAAAGTTGGAGCAACAAAAGGAAGCGGAAGTATCGTCGGCTAAACAGGAGTTCGAGGAAATCGTTACTGCCAATGAGGCGCAACTCGAAACGACCACGCAGGCGATTATTGCGACCGAGATGCAGCGCGTAAAAGATTTATCCCAGCAACAAGCGCAACTCGTACAACAGAAACAGCTGGAAGTAGCCCAGCTTGAACAGCAGCAGCTTCAGCAGCAGATGCAGACAGCCAGGGAAGTCGAGCAGCAGCAGCGCGAAGCGCAACAAGAACGCACCGAGGCGCTGGCACAGCAAAAAGCGGAACTGGAAGCACAGAAACAGGCGGCGGCACAGGCAGCTGCAGAGTCAGCCAAGACAGCAGGCAGAAGCAGAAGCTGAGCAGACACTCGCGCAAGAGCTGGCCGCTCAGCAAGCGAAGCTCGAAGCACAAAAGGCACAGGAATTGGCAGCGTCGCAAGCAGCCGCCGAGGAATCCAAACAGCAGGCACTGTCGAAAGAGCTAGCGGCTCAACAAGCCAGGCTCGACGCACAGAAGGCACAGGAAATGGCAGAGGCGGAAGCAGCCGCCCAGGCAGAGGCACAGGAATTGGCACAAGCAGCCGCCGAGGCAGCAGAACGCGAAGTCATGAAGACGGCCAAGCAGCAGGCTGAGGCAGAAGTCGAAGCCGAGCACGCGCAAGCAATGGAGCAGCAGCTGGCCCAGCTCGAGGCACAGAAGGATGCCGAACTGAAGCCGTTTCTCGATGCAGAGCAGGAAAGGCAGGAGGCGGCGAAAGTCAGGGAACAGATCGTCGACAATCTCCTCGAGAATTTCAAAGACTCTGATGATGGAGTCGTGGATATCGACCAAAAGACCGGTAAGGTCAGGATCAACTTTCAGGAATCCTATTTCGTGCGCGGATCCGCAGAGCTTTCAGACAGCATGAAGGATTTACTCCGGGTCATGATTCCCAAGTATGCGAAAAGCATTTACGAAAATGAGGGTGCCGCCAAACAGGTCGAGTCGCTCAAGATTTCCGGGCTGACCTCGCCTATTTTCCGAGGTAAATATTTCGACATCGGCGATACGTCTCCCGAAGGGGAAGAGGCGCGTGAATACAATTTGAAATTGAGTAACGATCGCGCGCTCGCCATGTATAGCTTCATTTTCAATAGCGATGAAATGGGCGAGTACGAGCATCGAGCCCAGTTGAAAGCGGACCTGGGTATTGAAGCGCTGGGTTACCGGACTGCAACCCCGGTTCCCGCCGAGTTGGTGGGACAAAAGGCAACCTGTATCGAGTACGACTGTAAGAAGGAACAGGCGTCAATTCTGGAATTCCGACTATATTCGGAACAGTAACACTCTATTTTAATCCTGGTTATGGGTTAGGGAGCAACAATGTTTAAGTATATATTTTTAGCAATTCTGGCGGCGGCGGTGTATTTCGTGTTCTTTCTCGATATGCAGCTAACCAATCAGATGATCGGTAGGTTGTTTGTCGGCGGTATATCGGTTTGCTTCGCCGTGTTTTTGTTATTCAAGTTCGGTTTGCATTATAAAATCGCATCGCTCAACCGGTTCGCGACGGCATTCTATTATGCGGTTTTCGAGTACAAGAAGGTTCAGACCACACCTTCGGACCTGTCCTACGTGGACAGTGTGCGCGAGCAGGCCGAGGTTGCCCTTGCGGCAAACTTCGACCCGACACTATCGGCTTCTCAGTTGGCCATTCCCGTTTCACTTTATTCGGGAAATGATTCCTATCTCGTGGAATTGCGGGCCAAGATCAAGGAGGCGGAAAAGCTCAAGCTCAAATCACGCCATCTCGATACCCAGGCGAACATTCTGCTGGACAAAACCCAGGAAGACCTGGTGGAGAAAAACCTGGTCAACGGCGAGCAGCCCAAGTTATTCGATCAGTGGTTCGATATGGTGGCAGGCACAGAAGCGATCATCGACCTGACGACCAATGAAGTTAAGGATCAAGGCTATGGCCAGGCACCGGATTACGAAATGATTAGCCGGATCGCGCTCGATCGTAATCCGCACTTTGGCACGACCTTCAAGTTCTTCGAGTCGGAGTCGATTGCCGGCCTCCTGTCCCGGTCGTCCTTCATGATCATTTTACTGGGGATTATCGGTACGTTTGCGGGATTCTACCTGGCATTGGCCCAGGGCGGAGATATCAAAGCCGGCGCTGCCGTGGCGATTGTCAGCTCGCTGGTGGGTCTGCCGACGGCGTTGTTGATGGAATATATAAACACCCTGTTCCCGGATCAAGAGCGATACCAACGGGCGTTCAGCACGTATAAAGTCGCGCTGGAACTGCTGTTCAATCACGAACAAGAGCTTTCGAGTATCAGGCAGGACCGCCGACAGGAAGATAAATTACCGGGGTCTTATGCGCCCGGGGAGAGCGATACTTCGGAGTTCAGGGGACCCAACTAACGCCTGACTACACGCTTTTTAAAAAAGGGTCGGTGATAATTGTCACCGGCCCTTTTTTTTGCGCAGCTTCCGATAAGGATAAGGGGTCAGGTCTAACATCCCTACATTATTTAAATAATCTTCAGCACATTCACGACCAATAGTTATGGACCTGCTTCTAGTATCGCAGGCTTATGTTGGAATGTTAGACCTGACCCCAGATGTTCGAGACCTTCAAGTTCTTCGAATCGGAGGCGATTGCCGCCCTCCTGTCCCGGTCTTGCCGCTGCTCATCGTGAGCGGGCGGGCTCAAGGTTTAGTCGCAGCCATCGTCCTCTGTTAATTCCTCTCCTGTTTCAGGGTCTATCTGGATATCACCTTTCGAATCGGTCACCTTGACCCTGGTGAACATCATCGAATCGATGCGATTGAAATGATTGTCTAGAATTTCATCGACCTGGGAATCGAGAAGCCTGTCGTAGATAAAGACAAAACCCTTGGCCTCGCGTTTCAGCATATAGTCGTCCGGGTTGTTTATAAGTCCCAGTTGCCATGCTTCCAGGGACTTCTCCGGGATATTGGCTATTCCTTTACCTGCAGGTGTCCCAATTATGATCGGGTCTTGGCACTCGACGCTCATTTCGTTGGTCGCGCCCTGTACTAGATCTGCGTCTTTCAAGGCTGCGCAATTGACGGTAATCACGGCACCGGTCGAGCCGTCCTTTAGCATAGCGATGTGAGCATCCCCGTCTTTAGTCGAGGACTTGATATTTTTGACATTGGTCTTGTCGCCGTTGGTAAAGCTGCCGGTTACGGCATCGGCCTGGACGGTCGACGTTATCGCGAGCAATCCTGCCAGTGTTGTCATTATTAAGTAATTTGAGCATGGTTTTCTCCTTAGCCTGCTAATTTTCATAGCCTCGACCAGGTGCAAATGCGTGCCTTCCTCGTCCTGCTCGGTCAGCTGCACGTATTCCGCGACATCTGCATAAAGAATGCCAGCCAGGCGACGATCGCAACTTTTCGGCAATGCTTGATGCCGGTCTATACTGGATGTGCAGCTGGAGTCCGAAACAATTGCGTCACTTGGGCTATTAGTTGCGGACAATTGACAAGCTGCAAACCACTTCTCGAAAAAAGAAACTGTGTTTTGAGTGAACAACTTCATTTATCTTCCCTCTCGTTGTCTCAAATCTGCTTTTGCAGATTTCCGTTCGGTGCTTTTACTTAGGAATTTCTGGATAAATAAAAGCTACGGTCCCTATTCTCAATATATCGAGGGTCATGTATGTGGCATTTCCCACACAGTTACAGGGCCAACCCATTTCAACGAAGCAGAAGAATGATGCCGCGGCCTACCAGCTGCTGCGTGAGCACTCGCGACACCGGGTGAGATAGTGCGCAAACACACGATGGGAGCATTGTAAAAACGCGCGGTGACGGGGTTCATGCCGCGTTCCTGACACCTGATGCTGCATTACTGGCTGCAATAGAAATGCAGCAATCGATCGGGCAATTTAACGACGCAAACAGTAGTGACCCGATCACCATTAGAATTGGTATTAACTCTGGAAGTAGTATTTCAGTAAACCTGAACGATCGACTGGATTACTATGGCAAAACAGTTAACCTTGCGGCTCGGCTCGAGGGAGAGGGTGAAGCTGGCGATATCACCATGTCGCGGGATTTTGTCGAGGATCTGGCCGTTGCAGAAATCCTTCGGAGCTACGATCAGCGTGAACGCGAGGCCCGATTCAAGCGTTAAGGGTAAGGGGTCAGGTCTAACATCCCTGCATTATTTAAACAATCTTCAGCACATTCGCGACGGATAGTTATGGGCCTGCTTCTAGTATCGCAGGCTTATGTTGGAATGTTAGACCTGACCCCTTTTGATGATTCTTATGATTTATCGGGTTATCCCCGATGCGGTTAACTCTGGGAGCGCTTGCGCAACAGGAATTGAGCCGTCATCAGTAAAACCAGGGACGCTGCAAGCACCATGGTGCCTATGGCGTTCACCTCGGGTGTAATACCGCGGCGTATCGAAGAAAAAATATAAATGGGGAGCGTCGTATTGGCGCCAGCCACGAAAAAGGAAATGATGAAATCGTCGAAGCTGAAGGTAAAGCTGAGCAGGAAACCCGCCAGTATGGCCGGGTAAATCTGTGGCAGTGTAACCTGGTAAAAAGTACGCCAGGGGGTTGCGTATAAATCCATCGAGGCTTCGATCAGGGCGCGATCCATACCGGCAATCCTGGCGCGTACCAGTATGATTACCAGGGACATGGTAAACAGCGTATGTGCCGCTATAACCGAGGCATACCCCATGTGTAATTTTGGTGGTTTGGTGCCTTCAGGCCAGACTGAAGCCAGTAAGGGGTTCAGGAAATCAAACACCGTCACCAGTGCCACCAGTGTGGCAATGCCGATAACAATGCCCGGTATCATAACGGAGATATAAATCAGGCCATCGAACAGCACCCGCAGGGTTCCTTTCAGGCGTTGCAAGGCCAGTGCTGCCGCTGTCCCCATCAGGCTCGATAAAACTGCGACCGAAAAGGCTACGATCAGGCTGGTGACGAAGGCGTCCCCGACAAACGGATTCGACAGGGCTTTCCCATACCACTGGATAGATAGCCCCCTCAGTTCGCTGGCGTGCCGTCCGGCATTGAAACTGAATAGCACAATGATGCCGATGGGCACATAAAGAAACAGGAAGACGGCGATGGCGTAAATTCGCATGATTTCTAATCCCTTTACATCAGGGACTCGTCACGTCCGGTCTTGCTGCGCATTGTCATGCGCATATACAGGCTGACGGTAATCAGCATGATCACGACCAGGGTGACAGATACAGCCGCACCGAATGGCCAGTTGCGTGATTGCAGGAATAAATCCACCAACGCATTGCCAATAAAGAAGACCTTTCCACCGCCGAGAAAGGCCGGGATCAGAAATTCTCCCATCAGCAGGATAAACACCAGCATGCACCCCGTTGCTATACCCGGCATCGACAGCGGCAGCGTGATTTGCATGAAGGTTTTAAACGGGGAACTACCCAGGTCGCTGGAGGCTTCCAGCAAGGTCTTGTCGAGTTTTTCCAGCGATACATAAATTGGAAATACCATCAACGGCAAATAACCATAAACGATGCCGATCAGTACGGCTCCCGGTGTGTTGATCAGTCGAACTCCCTCGATGCCGATGAATTCCAGCAAGGTTGGAATGCCGCGGCCGCCAAGAATGAAAATCCAGGCATAGGTGCGCACCAGCAGGCTGGTCCAGAACGGAACGATCACCAGGACAAGCAGCATGAGCTTGAAGCGCCGGCTTACGCGCAAGGCCAGGTAGTAGGCAAGCGGGTAGGCTACCAGCAGGCTCAACAGCGTGCCTGCCGGAGCAATAATCATCGTATTTTGGAAGGCCTTCAGGCGTGACGGCAGATTGGCATACTGCTCGAGCGTGAAACCTGCAGCGTAACCGCCTGCCGCCGCGCGTTCACCAAAACTGAAAACCAGGATGACGATGAGAGGAAAGATCAGCATAATCAGAAACCACATCGAAGTCGGCGCAAGCAGAGCTGCCGTGACCCAGCGGTTCGGTTGGTTATCTACTCTCATCGTCATCCATCGGTCAGATGAAAATCGGCATCAGGCGGACTTGAAGCGCGCCATCACCTCGGCCCGGATCGGGTCGGTCAGTGTCTGTGCCGCGCCAAATTCGAGACCATTCATCAGGTTTTCCGCCGGATGCAGAATTGGATCGCTACCCAGTGAGTCAGGCTGCAACGCAATCGCGCGCGAATCGGTTGGTGCGTAACCATGCACTGCCGCATCACGGGCCTGGACATAGGGATCCTGCATGAAATTGATAAACGCATAAGCTGCATCCAGGTGCGGCGCATCCTTGGGAATGGCGTAGAAGTCGGTCCAGATCTCGCCGCCGTCGGTCGCGATGACATAATCCATTTCCGGCATATCATTTTTGAGCTGGGTGCCGTCTCCATTCCAGCAGATCGACATCCATGCATCGGTGCTGCGCATACCCGGCTGATAATCAGAGGTGATGGCAAACAGATGTGGCTTGGACTTGATCAGCAATGCTTCGGCCTCGGCCAGTTCCTTGGCGTCGATGGAATTGAATGAATACCCGAGGGCGCATAAAGCGCCACCAATGGTGGTTAACTGGTAGTCATGCAGGATGGTATGCCCGGAGCCTTTGCCCATAGTGACGTCAAAGAAATCCTTCCAGGATTTCGGCCCGCTCTTGATCTTCTTGGTATTGACAATAAATCCGGTTGTGCCCCAGTTTTTCGGCACGCAGTAAACCTTACCATTAACCATGGCCGGGCCCGCGAATTTCGGATTGTTGGCGGACGGGTCGTAATTCGGTATCCGCGACAGATCCAGTTCCTGGATCAGGTCCAGCTCGACATAATTCGAGATGGTGTAGTTGGTAGGCACGAACACGTCCCAACCGGTACCACCCGCCTGCAACTTGGCCAGCATTTCTTCATTCGATCCAAACGCGTTGATCTGGATATTTACGCCCGTCATTGCTGAAAATTCATCCAGGTTGACCTGATTCTGGTAGTTCGGCCAGGTAGAGAACACCAGTCGATCTCCCAGGTCGCCAAAGGCCTGGGCCTTGCCCGACCATAGCGAGGGCACAGCTGTCCCCATCACGGTCATTGCGGTACCCAGTCCTGTTACGCCCAGGAAATGTCGGCGCGTGATCGAACCTTTCTGATAGCTGCGAAAATACTGCATGAATTTCTGCGCAGTTATTGGCTTGTTATCATCACTTTTACTCATTATTCTGCCCTCTTCGTTTTCAATCCGTTGGTTTTAAAAAGACTGTGACTGACGGATTTACAGTCCAGCCTCATGCGTCTCCAAGTATCAGTGCCGCTTCCGGTTTCCAGCTGATTGCGACCTTGTCGCCCGGTGCGAAACTTCTACTCGTGCTTTCAATAAATTTTGGCGTTAACACCATTACGTCGCCGTATCCTTCGGTTGCGACCAGATACTCGGAGTGCTCCCCGAGGAATATCCGGTTCATCACCTGTCCCTGTATGTCGATATTACTGGAATTAGTTACTTCGCCTGCCTCGGTGATGGAGATCATTTCAGGGCGGACGGCCACGCTGGCGTTACTCCCGTTGGCCAGCGTTGCTGTGCCTTGCGGCTGTGTGCCAACCAGCACCTGGCCTGAATCACATTTGACCGTAACGCGTGAGTCGCTGGTTTCGGCGACGATACCGTTAAAAAAATTGGTCTTGCCGACAAAATCGGCCACGTAGCGGCTAATGGGTTCGTCGTAGAGTTCGCGCGGACTGCCGGATTGAACGATTCTTCCATCGCGCATGATGCAAATGCGATCACTCATCGATAGCGCCTCTTCCTGGTCATGCGTTACCAGGATGAAGGTAATCCCGACTTCGCGTTGCAGGGTTTGCAGTTCGATTTGCATTTCGCGTCGTAGCTTGCGGTCCAGTGCCGCCAGGGGCTCATCGAGTAACAGGCAGGTCGGATGGTTGATCAGTGCTCGCGCCAGGGCCACTCTTTGTTGCTGGCCGCCGGATAATTCCCAGGCCCTGCGCTTGCCGTAACCGCTCAGCCGTACCATTTCCAGGGTTTCATCGACTCGTTTGATGATCTCCTTTTTGTCTGGTTTCGGGTTACGCTGACGCAAGCCATAACCGATATTCTCGGTTACATCCATATGCGGGAACAGCGCGTATTGCTGGAAAACCATGTTTACCGGCCGCTTGTGCGAAGGAACACCCACCACTGAGTTACCGCTGATGAAAACATCGCCTTCGGTGGGTTGATCGAACCCGGCGATTAATCGCAACGAGGTGGTTTTACCGCAACCGGATGGCCCCAGGAAAGTGAAAAAGGCGCCGCGTTCGACGGTTAGCGATACGTTGTCGACAGCGACGACGTTTTCGAAGCGTTTGGTGACGTTACGAAACTCGATATCGAGCTCGCGCGAATCACTGGATTGATTGGGCAATACGACCCTCCGGCAAGTTAATCGTCCCCGCTTTGAAATTTATTGTTGAGTTTTGAGGACTGACTAGTCTACCAAGCAAACTAAATAAAAGTATAGAATTTGTCCATTTTGGGGCATAAATCAAAATCGAAAGGGTGAAGACTGATGTGTAGATTGGCAATGGCGGTTTTAATCGCGCGCCTTGACTGATGAACACCGCTGCAACAGGGAAGCGAAAAGTTGACGAAAATAGCGGGCGGATTCAGGTCAACCCGCGAAGCGTCTCTCCGCCAGGCCCCGGATGCCGAGATCTCGAATCGCGAATAGTCCGCCTGCCTGGGGCGACTCGTCACGATCACCATCGTATGCGCCGCCTATGGTGGTGACATAGAGTATGTTGTGATCATCGCCGCCGAAGGTCAGGCTGGCAACCCACCGCACCGGCAGTTCGATGATCCGCTCAACGTTGCCATCCGGGGTGATGCGGCGGATGGTCCCACTGTCGAAGTGCGCGCTCCAGAGGTAACCTTCGGCATCTACTGTCGCACCGTCGGGGTAACCGCCCGATCCGGCGGTCGACAGAAAGGTTCGGCGGTTGCTGGCGTCGCCGCTCGAAATGTCGTAATCGTAGGCAAAAATTGCGTCGCCGTAGGAATCCGATACGTAGAGCGTGCCACCGTCCGGACTCCAGCAGGGGCCGTTGGGGCAAATCATTCCACCGTCGAGCCTGGTGCAGTCAAGGTTAGTGTCGAGCCGGTATATTCCACCGACGGGCTCGCTAGAGCCGGTATGCATGCTGCCGGCTACCAGGCGACCCTGACGGTCGACCTTGCAATCATTGAAGCAAAGTTCATCCTGGCCAGCTTCGGGTTCAGTGATGACGGTGGTCTTACCCGTTTCGAAATCCAGGCTGTGGAATCCGTCATCCATGACAAGTATGGCACCACCGTCAGTGCGCAAAGCCAGCGAACCGAGGTAATCACATGCCACATCCCAGCGTTTGATGTTGGCGTTTTTCGGGTTATAGCAAAAGACGGCGCCGGCCAGGCTATCGACGAAGTAGAGCACTCCGTCCGTCGGGTCCCAGATCGGACTCTCGCCAAGTTCGTAACGTTCCTTGCCAATACGTTCGATATTCATATCGCTCGTCGACCTCTGTGATTAGTCAAGTTGTACGTATCATCATCCGACAGAGTTTAGGCGTTTGCAATATCCAGAAATGCGACACATGATACGAAGTGGACGCGCAGATGTAACTCCAAACAAATTATTTAGTTTCAGCTTCAGTATTTTGACAAGAACGTATGTGTAACAATAGGCAGAACTGGTCAATCAGTACTCCATGCCGCCCAGGTAAAAATATGCCAAGAGTTTCGTTAAGCTTTCTTATGATTATGACAATTTTAAAAGCCTTAGTTGGCAATCCGGTTCATGCTGAGAACATCCAGTTCGTCGATCGGATTCAGTTTCAAGGGAATATAAAAGCATCTGAAGATTTAAGTGCCGTGGGTCAGATTGGAAAATATATGATAATTGGTTCTGACGAAGGAACTGGCGGCAAAAGGAATAAAAACATTGTGCAAATCCTGGTGCAGCAAGAAGGAAATCGGTATCAGGTGATCGATGAAATCTTTCTCTTCAAAGGGGATAAAGATTCAGGCAAGGAGATGGATATCGAAGGTATAGCGACCGAAAATAATCAGATCTTCGTCGTCGGTTCGCACTCTCGCAAGAGAAAGAAGCAAAAAATTAAAGCCTCCTATGAAAAAAATCGCAGGGCTTATACAGAGGAGGGAAACAAGCAGGAAATTAGCCGGGAATGGCTATACCGGCTAGACGTTGATTCGAGCATGAAAGTGAGCAGGAAAGATGCGGTGTCACTGGGCGATTTGATACGTCAACATGAAGTTCTTGGCGCATATGCAAAAATTCCAGGTAAGGAAAATGGAATTGATATAGAAGGGATTGCCGTTGATAGTGGCCTTGTATATGTCGGTTTTCGTGGACCTGTTTTCCGCGAAAATTATGTCCCAGTCATGAGATTTGATTTTGATAATCCTGAAGACACGAACGAACTGCTTTATGTGAACCTGGGAGGAAGAGGAGTTCGCGATATGGCGAGAGTCAACGACGGATTCCTGATTCTTGCTGGCCCGGTTGGTGATGCATTGGTTTCGTATCAATTGTTTCACTGGAATGGAAACGATTTAATCAAAGGTGATAACCAGAAACCTGGCGATGCAGGTAAGATCACCTACCTGGGCGAAATTGGAACACCTGAAGGCGGCAAAGCGGAAGGGCTTCTTGTGCTAAATGAAGCAGATCAAAGCAATTATGAGGTGCTCATCATTTATGATGGTGTGCCTAACGGAATGCCTATGCGATACAGGGTTTCAAAATTGCCGCTGCAGTGAGAGGCCTGAACAATTGATCATAAGCTGAATAAATGACGACCGCTGGCCCAAAGTCTCCACTTGCTTCCTTTTGATTTTTGCATTTCGGACGTCAGGTCCTAGGTGTTACCCTAAATTTATTTCTTATAGACCAACACCTAATAAGGATGGATTTTCGATAAATATATTTCAAAAAATATTCTGAGTACGGATATTAAGGGCCTAAGTTGCCACGGTTTTGCCTGTACCCGAAAGGTCGGTAAACTCAAAGGCCACTTTGGAAAAGCTTGCCCCCTAATTCAGTTAAAAACGCACCTATTACTGGTGCTACGGGCATTACGATCGCCCCAGAAAATTTAAGGAAAGATCCAAAATCAAATGGCCATACAGGGATCTCCCTGTCTATTTGGATTCTTAATTTTTCCATCTCAAAAAAAGCACTGACGGCCGCAGAGGATTTTTCACCTGTGTCAACGCCGCTTAGTCTCGCTAATTGCTCACACCTCTCGCTTATCGGGCGCAGGAAATCTATCTTCGACTGCTTCATTATTCGGCGAGCTGAGCCAAGCGGAAGAAAGAATAGAAGAGGGGCAATTAGAATATAGCCCCCCAGGTATAGCGGGATCGCGATGTCAGCAAATGGTTCGCCACCCTGCACTAATATTTTATCTATTACTGTTAATGAAACATACATACCAATAATGAACAATATGACATTAAAGAGCATAGCCAAATCACCGATTCGACCGAGACCACAGCAACGGTCCGGGTGTAAGTGGTTTACTCTTATTCGGAAGTTCCACTTTTTCTTATTGTTAAAAAATTCGTACAATCCCCAATAACAAACTGCGGCCCGAAAAGCGAGATTCATACACCAGTAACCTATCACGAACTGAATGATTGCGGCCAAAAAGCCAACCCCGGTGAAACCGCATCCTCGAACAAATTCGGCCGAAAAATAAAACAAATCTCCGCCAAACATCCAGCCTTCCCAGCCTTTTTGACAGTCATATTGCTTTTCGTAAAAGAAAATTAATGCAAGAGATAGCGAAAGAATAAATATTAAGATCGTCGACGCATAATTATTAAATCGTGCGTCCAGCCATTTGTAGAAATCTACTTTCTTTTCGTTGGGTATGCCCTCTGCTACGTCCTCAAGTAGATGGTCGAATAGTTTAGGAATCTCCTCGTAATACTTGAAACCTAGCCAAGCTAGTAAGGGGAAGAGAAAAACAACAGAAATTGACCAGCTTATATTCTCGAAAAATCCGATAACAAAATATTCACTGTCGAATATGTAAGCCAGAATACAAAGTGGCAGCGATACACATACCAGGAAAAAAATACCAAAACTTACTGGCGTAAGTCTCTTTGCTAACATTCTCATCAATGGTTCCTTGTCCCAAAGTACAAGTTTGGTCGCATCGTCTTGCAGCATCTTTTCCCCTCGATTTATTGGATCTGGTTCAACCTGTTACCCGTTTCAAAGCCATAGCGAAGCATTCAACCATTTTTTCCATAATGGATCTGTATACATTCTACTGGTGGAAAACCTCGCCTGACACCCTAATTTTTAATACCAGAAGTGATAACAGAATTTTATAAGGAGTCAAAAAGGTAGCGTAGTGGACTTTTGATAACCAGTCTTTTATTCTGATCGATCATCATCGCCTATGGAGAAGATCATGCCTCGCCAAGTAGCTATTCTTCACGGATGGAGCGACAACTCGGAATCCTTTCGTCCCCTGGCCAAATATTTAAAGGCTAAAGGCTACAAGACTATCCCAATCTTTTTAGGCGACTACATCTCCCTGCGGGACGATGTAAACATCGATGATGTCGCCAAGCGCATGGAAGAAGTCGTGCGAGAAAAGATGTCGCGACCTAAAACAGCACGCGACCACCTCGGTAAGGAATTCGATCTTGTTGTCCACAGCACTGGCGGACTTGTGGCGAGACGCTGGATTGCGACAAACTACGCCGACCGCCCTTGTCCAGTGAAGAACTTGCTCATGTTGGCGCCTGCCAACTTTGGTTCCAAGTTAGCCCATATAGGACGTTCTATGCTGGGGCGTATAGCGAAGGGATGGCGCACAGGATTCGAGACAGGTGAAGAAATGCTCTATGCCCTGGAGCTAGGTTCGCGTTTTCAGTGGGAACTCGCGGAAGCAGACCTGCTTGTAGAGCCT
>CAWCBX010000184.1:0-7384 GCA_963793595.1 uncultured Gammaproteobacteria bacterium
AAATTCCAAGTTCATACCGCAGCCGCGTGCGGCTCGAGAGAAAAACTGACCGGCGAGCGCTTCGAGCGGGAATTCGAAATCGAGAACTACCTCGAATATAATGCCCGGAAATTCATTAACAGTTTCGATCCCAACAGTTATCTATACCTGTCGCGGGCGATGGACTGGTTCGATATAGCAGAACATGGCGAGTCGATTAGCGATGGCATGTCAAAAATCGAGGTTAACCGGGTACTGGTTGTCGGGGTGACGACCGATATCCTGTTCCCGTCCCGGCAGCAGAAAGAAATTGCCGACGTCATGCACGCGACCGGCACCAATGTTGACTATGTTGAGATCGACTCGGTAAACGGCCACGACGCTTTCCTGGTCGATGACGCGCATTTTTCACCGGTCGTCAGAAAATTCCTCGACGAATCCATTGCTTGAGAGAGCCCATCGCTCATACTTTTAAGGGGGCAGGCCACCTTTTTCGCCAAATATTATGTTGCTGACACCTAAAGCAACGAAAAACGCGGTCTATCCCCGATTTCCGGAATGGCCTGGAGTCAGGACATTTCGGCGCTGGGGGATTTTGTCGCTTTTACTGCCGGGATCAATTTCTTTTCCACCAGCTCCTGGTATGAATGTACCGCGTTTCGGGTAGTTGTTTTACAGTAGTGCAGGGCGTTGTTGGCCTGGCTGACTAACTCGTCCAGGTGAAGGTCTTTATCGAAGCGGGTAAAACCGATACTGATCGTAACCTGGTCGACATTGGGGAAATCATAGGTGGCGATTTTTTCTCTGAAACGTTGCAGTGATTGCTGCGCCTGTTGCGCACTTATATCCATTAAAACCATTGCAAACTCTTCGCCCCCATAGCGGAACAGCAGGTCATTTTCGCGGAAAGATTCGGTCATTTGTTGTGCCAGCAGTAACAATACTTCATCGCCGTACAGATGGCCCATGTTGTCATTGACCGATTTGAAGTGATCGATATCGAGCATTACGTAAACCGTGGGAGAAAAATTCATCGCGCGACGTTTGTAATCATCGGAATGTTCGAGCAGTTGCTGCATCTTTTCATTGAAGGCGCGGCGATTATAGAGACCGGTTAATGCATCGCGGTAAGTCCCCTGCAGCATTTGCAACTGGTGACAATAGAAATGAAACAGAAACTGCAGGTATTCTTCTTCGATTAACTTGTCGGGGTCGGTGCATTTTACCAGCAGCACGAAGTGTTTGCTGGTCAGCGGCTTATAACTGCAGAACCATCCCCCGATATCGCTATCGTAGTACCAGCTGCCAACGTCCTGTATGCCGAAATTTTTTGTTAACCTGGCGAGAATCTGTTCAGGGATATTTTGATCCAGCGCACCGCTGCGGGTTAGTTTATTCCAGCGCTTGTCGCTATGCTGGAAAACCTCGATCTCTATTTTATCCGCATGTCCAGGCGCAATTTGTTGTTGAAACGCCTCGTACAGTAACTCGGGATCGTTAATTTTCGCGAGCGCGTAAAAAGAATAATACTTGCATTCGGCCATATCGCCCTTCTACTCAAATTCATGTATTTGAGAATAGCTGCTAAGAAAAAATCGTACCAGAAATCGAGTTTAAAGATCGACCTGAATAAAGTCAAAATGACGCGCGCAGCGACAGGACTCTATTCCGTTTCAGCGTTCGAGAAACTGTAGTTTGTCGGGAACGCCTTCCCATTCGGCGGCGTCGTCAGGAGGGGGTTTGCTTGCCGTTATGACCGGCCAGATCTGGGACAGCTCTTCATTAAGCTCGAGAAATTGTTCCTGTCCTGCGGGTATGTCATCTTCCGAGACGATCGCCTCTATCGGGCATTCCGGTTCGCACAGGGTGCAATCGATGCATTCCTCGGGGTCGATAACGAGAAAGTTCGGTCCTTCATGAAAGCAGTCGACCGGGCACACGTCGACGCAGTCCATGTACTTGCACTTGATACAGTTTTCGAGAACGATAAATGTCATTATTTGCCTCGGGGCTACTCGGTTTGCAGCAGGCGGAGTCTAAATTGATGCCCACAAAAATCAACAGCGTTATCGTAATACTGTTTCACGATTTGGCAAGGTTTTTCAAACGGTAAATCAGGTCCAGAGCCTGTTTGGGGCTCAATTCATCCGCGTCAATCGCCTCGAGCTCGACCAGTAGCGTCTGTGCGGTTGTGTCTTCGACCGGTGCCGGCAGGTGGAACAGGTCTCCCTGCGGCTGGGTCGATTGCTGCTCGAGCAGATGCAACTTCTGGCGCGCAAGCTGAATAGTCTGCGCGGGTATGCCGGCGAGTCGTGCCACCTGCAAACCATAACTCTGGTTGGCAGGGCCCGGTTTTACGCTGTGCATGAAAATAATATCGTCGCCATGCTCAACCGCGTCGAGATGTACATTTTCAATATTTGGATACTGTTCGGGTAACTGGGTTAATTCAAAATAATGAGTTGCGAACAGGGTAAAGGCATTCGATTTCTGTGCCAGGTGATCGGCACAGGCCCAGGCCAGCGCGAGCCCGTCAAAGGTACTGGTACCGCGGCCGATTTCATCCATCAGCACCAGGCTGTTGGGAGTGGCATTGTTCAGGATGTTGGCTGCCTCGGTCATCTCCACCATGAATGTCGAGCGACCGCTGGACAGGTCATCACTGGCGCCGATACGGGTAAAAACCTGGTCGATCGGACCAAGCAAGGCCTTGCGCGCGGGCACATAACTGCCCATATAGGCGAGAATTACGATAAGCGCGGTCTGGCGCATATAAGTCGATTTACCACCCATGTTGGGACCGGTTATCAATAACATGCTGGTGCGATCATCGAGATGCAGGTCGTTGGCGATGAAGGTTTGATCGAGTACCTGTTCGACCACCGGGTGCTTGCCCGCTTCGATATCGAGTACGCGGGCATCGGTCAGTACAGGTGCGCTCCAGTCATGCTTATCCGCACCGATCGCGAAACAGGTAAGTACGTCGAGTTGCGCCAGCGCCAACGCACATTGTTGCAAACCTGCCAGGTCATCTCCGAGTTGCTTTAATAATGTTTCATAGAGATATTTTTCGCGCGCCAGTGAACGTTCGCGTGCGCTTAGCACCTTGTCTTCGAAGGCCTTGAGTTCGGGGGTGATATAACGTTCGACCGCTTTCAGCGTTTGCCGGCGGACGTATTCCGTGGGCACCGCATCGCTTTGCGATTTACTGACTTCGATATAAAACCCGTGCACCCGGTTATAGGCCACCTTGAGTGAATTTATCCCCGTCTTTTGCTGTTCCTGTGATTCCAGATCGATCAGGAACTGGTCGGCATTGGCGCTTAGTGCACGTAAGTCATCGAGCTCCGGATCGAAACCCGTCTTGATGACGCCACCATCGCGGATCAGCATCGGCGGTTCCTCGATGATGGCCGCGTCGAGCAACGCAACCACTTCCGGATGGGTGCTGATCGCTTGCGCCAGTTCCTGCAGCAGCGGGCTGTCGTGCCGGGCTAGCTGTCGCTGTAGCGCTGGCAGCATTTGCAGTGTCGACGCGAGTGTCGATAAATCGCGTGGGCGGGCCGAAAGCAAAGCTACCCGAGCGAGAATGCGCTCGATGTCACCGATTGCGGCGAGACATTCCGCCATCGTTTCGAATTCGTGATTGTCGAGCAGGCTGGCTACCGCGTGATGGCGCTGGCGCACACGGCCCTGGTCACGTAGCGGTTTTTGTATCCAGCGGGTGAGCTCGCGATGTCCCATTGCTGTGCTGCAGAAATTTATCACGCTGAGCAGGCTGTTTTGTGGTGACTGTTCGTTAAAAGATCGGCTCAGTTCCAGGTTGCGCCGACTATTGGCGTCGATCAACAGCAAATCGCCAGGTTGTTCATAACGTAAAGGTTGCAGGTGCCTGATTTCGGTTTTGAGGGTGTCGTTAACATATTGCAGCAGGCAACCCGCGGCACCGATGGCCAGGCTCGATGCGGGAATACCAAAGCCCTGCAGATCGCGTGTTTGATACTGATCGCATAGTAACCGGGTGGCACTATCGAGCTCGAAATACCAGGGTGGCATGGCGTGCGCCTGCTGTGTGTAGAGCGTGTCGAGCGGTAACTCCTGGTCCTCGCAGTAAATAATCTCTGCGGGATTGAGTCGTGCGATTTCGCCATGCAGCAGGTCGTCATTGTCGAGTTCGCTCAAGCTGAAACGCCCCGAGCTGATTTCGAGTGCCGCCAGTCCCCAGCCCGCTGCTTGTCGATGGATGCAGCACAGCAGGTTTTCGCGGCGATCCTGCAATAAAGCCTCGTCGGTTAAGGTGCCCGGGGTGACCACGCGCACTACCTTGCGTTCAACCGGGCCCTTGCTGGTTGCCGGGTCGCCGATCTGCTCGCAGATAGCCACCGATTCACCCTGTTTGACCAGTTTACCGAGATAGCCCTCGACCGCGTGATAAGGCACGCCGCACATGGGTATGGGTTCACCGCTGGATTGGCCGCGTTTGGTCAGTGTGATATCGAGCAGGCGAGCTGCCTTGCGCGCATCCTCGTAGAACAGCTCGTAAAAATCGCCCATGCGATAAAAAACCAGCTTGTCGGGATAATCTGCCTTGATACGCAGGTACTGCTGCATCATTGGTGTGTGCGTATTTTTTAAGTCTTTGGATTTACCTGAATTGTTTGCAGATAACTATTGTTTTTAATTATCTTGTCTGCTCATTTGATAATTCAGTGTGTATCAGCCAGTTTCAAGAAATTTCACCCAATTGCAAATATTAGTGTAGGTAAAAGTGTAGGTTTGTTACACTATGGCTGTGTGTGACATCTAAAAACCTACACTTATTTAACGAAAAGGGCGATGCGCTAACACCGCCCGATTCTAACAAAGCGAAACTGATTCAGGAGAATCGCAATGTCTACAAAGCAGAATAACAAACCATTGTCCTTTCGGGCAATCGATTCCATGAAACCCGGTTCAAGAGACCTGTCTGATGCGGGTGAATACCGGGGGCTGAGAGTATCTTGTGGCCCCGCCGGTACGAAATCATTTTACTATCGATACAAGTCGCCACTGACAGGAAAGCTAATTCAAATGAAACTAGGGACGTTTCCAGCAATGTCTCTATCAGATGCCAGACAGGAACTAGAACAATTCAGGAGCATTCGTAAATCGGGCCGTTGCCCAGCTACGGAGAAGAAGGAGGCCGAGATTGCAAAGCAGGAAGATAAAGCTCAAAACGCGAAAGCGGCGGGAATTTACCGTTAAAGGCCTTATCGACCTTTATCTGGAGACAATACATCGATGACCGGATGGTGAATGGCAAAAAGGTATGGGAGCCAGGAAACCCAAGGGCCAGGATGAGGTGCGGCGTACACTTTATGCCGACCCTGTTCGAGTGCTAGGAAAGAAACCGGCGTCGAAGGTCACCAGAAAGGATGTTTCTGGTTAATTATGGGAGATTGTTGACCGTGGCGCTAATGTTCAGGCTGGTAATGTTCTTCGGGAACTGCTGGCGGCTTATGAGTTTGCAATTGGTTTAGATACATATTTTGATGACGATTTCGTCAATCCCTGTATCCAGGCGAAAGCAGGACTTAAGACAGGCGAAGATCAAACTGACTTCCCAAAAAGGCAAAGCGGGTGTTAAGTGATACCGAATTGGCGTAACTCCTGCGCTGGCTACCAGGGGCTGCTTATACCCCGACCCAAAAGAATGTTATACAGGATGGCTCTCTGGACGGGATGCCGAACAGGTGAAATCGTCAACGCTGAATGGCAGCATATTGATTTAGAAGAAAAAGACCTGGCACCTGCCGGAGACTAAAACTTTTGTTGAGCGTTATGTTCAGTTACCGGAACAGGCGATTGACATTTCTAAAGTACCATCGGAATAACTACAGGTAAGTATCTATTTCCATCTGCCAAAACAGGGCTGCCCATTCAGCAGAAACAGTTAACCGAACAGGCATGGCGGCTGCGCCGAGATAACAAAATGTTGGATATTAAGCCATTGGACGCCGCATGATCTTCGTAGGAGCGTAAGAACTGGGTTGTCACGTTTGGGATGTCCCAACGAAGTAGGGGAGGCTGTACTTGGCCATTCAAGAAAGGGATTGAGGGAACTTATGACTTGCACCGGTACGAGCCTGAGTGTCGGAAGTGGTTGCAGATATGGGCGGATCATCTGGATGATCTATTGGTGGAAAGCAATGTGGTGGCGATCCATGGCTAAAGGTGAACATGATGAAGTAATTGAAGCCGAGATTAAAGTCAGGCAAGTCGCACCGAAGTTGTCTGGAGTTGAGTTTCAAGGGGCATTGGCATATGAGATTCAGCGAAGGCGTCAAGAAAAATCAACCCAGATCAACTGGGGATTAAACGATAGGCGGAATGAATTGTCGATTCCAGTAAAAGGGAGAGGAAGCCCAAAGGTCAATCACATTCTTCTTTATCTCAGCAAGGTGATGACTATCGTTATGGTGATGGAGGCTATGGAGAAACATGGTTGTGTTTCGCTCGCAGAAGCAAAAAGGAAAGTGGCACGCGATTGTAAAGCAAGAGGAATTAAGGATAAAAAGGGGCGAGCGATAGATTACGATAAGGTTCGCCGTGATTACAAAAATGCGAAAGATGCTGGGTTTTGCGAACAAGCAGCGGCGCTCCTCTCTATATTTGTCAGGAAAATCGCTCTAATTATAGTTGGATCGATCTTGGCAATGCACTAAGAAGAATGAGTTTGAAGGCCGAAGAACTCCAGGATAAATATGGCAACATTCTAAAACCATTCGACGACTCTCCATAAAATTATTCAACAATTACGGCTAAAAAAATCGCAGCATTTTTTTAGCCGTATATAGTGCGCTTTTCTGAGTTATACAGGGTCGCACAATGAAACATCGGAATACAAGTCTACCAGTTCAATTTGCTGAGCTTGTAGATCCAACTGTTCAGCAAACCACAGCCATATTACAAATTAGTGCTCAGACGTGCTATCGCATGATCAAGCGAGGTGAACTCGACTCTTATCTCGTTGGCACATCGAGACGCGTCAAAAAGAGAGTGTTTTAAAAATTAGGAATCGAGGCGAATCCTGATAGATGAATACAGTAGTTGATAATATGCCAGATTGGCACTGTCCTTTGTATTCGGTTAGACCGCTATCAAAAGGTGCGGATAGGACTTGATTGATGGCCGCTCAGCTTCCAGCGGCCTCTCACAACAAATCTTGAGTACGCACTTTATTACGCAAGTTTGGGGTGGGCGGTTTTTCCTGCGCATACAATCAGAAACAATCAGTGCAGTTGTGGCAAAGCAGATTGTGCAAGCCCAGGAAAACATCCTAAAACACGCAATCGTTTCAAAACCGCGACCACAAATCCGACAGCTATATTGAAATGGTGGAACAATTCACCTGAAGCAAATATCG
>CAWCBX010000185.1:0-8696 GCA_963793595.1 uncultured Gammaproteobacteria bacterium
ATACAGTGACTAGGACCAACAGCGCTGTGACGGGTGCGAGCAGTGTGACGGTGGTGGGACAGTCACTTCGATCAGCATCGTCATTGAGCGCTAGGATGACATTGGGAGTGAGTCAGATGGAAGTGACATCGTGGGTGTCGGATTCATGACGGTTCGTTGTCCAAGGGCAGCAAGGGTGTTGGGGAGGCATCGGCGTCGTGGCGAGCATTGAAACTGTCCTGGCCACACTCGCGGGAGTGGTCACGAGTGACATTGTGAGCTTGAACACTGCCTCACCGACGAACATTGCGGCAACGGGGTCAAGCAGTGTGACAGTGGTCGGGGCAGGCGTGGGCCAGGCAGATCATTCTGTTGTTGCTCGTATGCGGGGATGCGGCAGTGAGAGCACAATGTGGGTGTCAGCGAGCTCGATGACGGCAAGGGGATGGCAGGCAGTGTGGTCTCAGGCTCGGTGGTGGCGACGGCGGTGCAGGGCGTGGCGGCCCTGGGAGCGGCATTGACATGGGCCGCATTGGAGTTGGACTCGGTGACTGCAACCAATGCGCCTGCGACAGGATCGACGAGCGTGACGGTTGTGGGCTTGGCGATTGGTGAAGCGGCGAGCGTGACTGCCGCGACAGCGATTGGAGCCAGTGGGTCACTGTCGAGCGTGTGGACATCGGACACGTCGACACGATGCAAGGCGTCGTCGGGCCAGAACTCTGTCGGCGTGGTTGTGAGTATGGCAGCACTGTCAGTGGCGACGCTGGCAGCCGCATCGACGTACGATGATATGTCGGTGTTGAGCATCGTGCAAGCCAACGTGGCGGGTGCGGGATCGACGAGTGTGACAGTGATTGGAGTGGATGGCGGTGCGGAGGTCGATCGCACGATCACGATGAGAGTGCGTGCGAGTGTGTCGGAGGCGACGGTGTGGGTGTCGGAGAGCGCATTGGGAGTGAAGGGAGCGGCTGCGACAGGCAGTGCGGGCTCGCTTGTCTCCACGGTGGCTACCAGGCTATCGACGCTCGTGTCGGCGGTGACATGGACAGGGATTGAGTTGGATACAGTGACTAGGACCAACAGCGCTGTGACGGGTGCGAGCAGTGTGACGGTGGTGGGACAGTCACTTGGATCGGCATCGTCATTGAGCGCTAGGATGACATTGGGAGTGAGTCAGATGGAAGTGACATCGTGGGTGTCGGATTCATGGGGGAATGGCACCGCACGGTGCCGATCTGCACGATGTCGCGGTGTCCGATTTGATGACCACCAACGTGATTCGTTGCTCGCCGAACGATACGGTCAACGAGGCCATGGCGATGATGACCGATCGACACATCCGACACCTGCCGGTTTTTGATGGTGAGGAACTGGTTGGATTCATCAGTATTGGTGACCTGGTCAAATGTCGCATCATGGAAGTTCAATCCGAAGCCGAGGCGCTGCGCCAGTACATCGCGTCCTGATTCCGGGAGTCGTTAGACGCAGTTGACGTAGTTACTGCAACCGGGATAGTGATCCGCGCCGTGTTTGGAGTCCCCACCTCTTTTTTAAAGTCATCCCCGCGCAAGCGGGGATCTCAACGGGGTGTGACCATTAAAAAGATCCCCGCTTGCGCGGGGATGACTGATAAGAAGCAGGGATGACTGGAAAGCGAGTATGACGTGGTTACGACGAGGATGACTCGATAGACTACGGAGATGGCTCAACTGCTGGCGGGTTGATCCGGTTGTGGTGTTGTTCCTGCCGGGGCCTGCAGTCCCCGGCAGGAATTTCGTGCCTATTTGGCAGCGTCGAGCGACTGGTCGATATCCGCGATGATGTCCTTGATGTTTTCGATGCCGATCGACAGGCGAACCAGGTCCGGCGTAACGCCGGAAGCTGCCAGTTCATCTTCCCCGAGCTGACGGTGCGTGGTCGATGCGGGGTGGCAGGCCAGTGATTTGGCATCACCGATATTGACCAGCCGGGTGATGAGCTGCAGCGCGTCGATGAACTTCGTGCCGGCTTCGATTCCACCCTTGATACCGAAAGTCAAAATACCCGAGGCTTTACCTTTCATATACTTATCGGCCAGTGCCTTGTGCGGGCTGCTTTCCAGCCCGGCATACCTGACCCACTCGACCTGCGGATGGGCTTCGAGATGTCGGGCCACGGCGAGCGCGTTATCGCAGATTCTTTCCATGCGCAAGGGTAGTGTTTCGAGACCCTGTAACGCGAGGAAAGTATTCATCGGCGCGAGTGCGGCACCCATGTTGCGCAGTGGCACGACCCTGGCGCGGAGGATATAAGGTGGCAGTCCGGTCTCGGTAAAGACGACGCCATGGTAGGAAACATCCGGTTCGTTCAGGCGTTTGAAACGATCCTTGTTGGCGACCCAGTCAAAATTATTCGAGTCGACGATGATGCCGCCGATGATGGTGCCGTGCCCGCCGATGTATTTTGTCAGCGAATGCACGACGATATCGGCACCGAAGGCAATCGGGTTGCACAGGATCGGCGTCGCCACCGTGTTGTCGACGATGACCGGCACCCCGTGCGCGTGGGCGATCTCGACGACCTTCTCCAGGTCGACGATATTGCACGCGGGATTACCGATCGATTCGCAGAATACCAGCTTGGTTCGATCATCGATGAGCGCCGCCATCGAATCCAGGTTTTCCGGATCGACGAAACGGGTTTCGATACCCTGTTGCGGCAGGGTGTGCGCGAACAGGTTGTAAGTGCCACCGTAAAGCGTGGACATACTGATGATGTTATCACCGGCCTCGGTAATGGTCTGAATGGCATAGGTGGTTGCGGCTTGCCCGGAAGCCAGGCCAAGTGCCGCCACTCCCCCTTCCATGTCGGCAATACGTTGCTCCAGCACATCCGTGGTCGGATTCATGATGCGGGTGTAAATGTTGCCAAGCGTTGCGAGATTGAATAAATCCGCGCCATGCTGGGTGTCATCAAACGCGTAAGCCGTGGTCTGGTAAATCGGAACGGCGACTGCCTTGGTTGTGGGATCGGGGCTATAGCCCGAGTGCACTGCTTTTGTTTCGATCTCCATTTTACTCTCCTCTATAATAATTGTTTATTTTTCAGGACCGATTTTCAGGTCAGCCAGACATTCTAATCCTTTTCCGGCTCGCCGCCCAATACTACGGAATTCTGTCCCTGGCCGGTCTCGCCAGTAGTCGTGGCTGCAAGTCTGGCTTCGCGATGGAATACGTACATTCCCGAGCCTACAATGATCGAAACTCCCACCCAGGTTACTGCATCCGGGAATTCGTTAAAGATGACCAGGCCGAGGACGGTTGCACCGATAATTTCGACATACTGGAACGGTGCCAGTATGCCGATCGAGGCCAGCCGATAGGCGTAGGTTACCAGCAGGTGGCAACCCGTCGCGATCAATCCCAGCCCGCCGAGCAGTAGCCAGTGATTGGTGCTCGGCCAGGCGGCGGCCAAGATTGGGATATCGACGCTAGTACCGTAGCCGAGCGCAATACTCATCACCAGGCAGCCGAAGACCCCGGCAAAAAACTGCAGTCTTATCGGATCCTCGTGTCTGACCAGTTTGCGCGTCAACACGATATAAAAGGAGAAGCAAAATGCTGCGCCTACCGGGTACAGGGCGGCGTAGCCGACCTCGGCAAAAGTGGGGCGAATAATAATCAGCGCGCCGACAAAGCCGAGACTGATCGCTGAAATGCGTCGCCAATGTATGGCCTCGGCGAAAAAGAGGGCAGATAACAGGGTGACCAGCAGTGGTTCGATAAAAAAGATTGCGATCGCATCGGCCAGCGGTAAGTGGGCAAGCCCTGAGAAAAAGAACAGGGTCGCGAATGCAATCAGCGATCCGCGCGCTGCATGTAGCGCCAGCGCGGGAGTTAACCATGGCCCCCGCGTTTTCAGCAGCAACGGGAACATGAAAATAATCTGGAAGAAAAAACGGCTCCAGGTGACCTGGCCCGAGGAAACCGATCCCGACAGCCATTTTGCGATTGCATCGATGCCGGGCAGCATCAACATCGCGATGATCATCATCAGCATGGCCCTGGCGGTGGAATTATGGCGGATCATGTACCGAGGATAGCCCTGAAAGGTGAGGCCGGCAGTCTAGTTGAATAAAGTAGCGGCGGGAATAGTGATCGCCTGCATTAAATGCGCCATCGATTTAGCTTTACCCGACCCATGGTTGGTATGCAGCGCTTTTCGCTTTGCCCGCCACGGGCAGGCTTGGTATGCTACGCGGCTCGAAATCCTGGCACTGTCATGAGTAAATATTCAATATTTTCGCTGCTGCGCAATGCGATCAGCTACCACGAAAACTGGGCCTCCGCCTGGCGTAGCCCGCAGCCGAAGCAGGAATACGATGTATTAATCATCGGCGGTGGCGGTCACGGGCTGGCGACTGCGTATTACCTGGCCAAAGAGCACGGCATTACCAATGTCGCGGTACTCGAAAAAGGCTGGATCGGCGGCGGAAATACCGGGCGTAACACGACTATCGTGCGTTCCAACTACCTGTGGGACGAATCGGCCCATCTCTACGAAAAATCGATGCAGCTGTGGGAAGGCCTGAGCCAGGATTTGAATTACAACGTCATGTTCAGCCAGCGCGGGGTTTATAACCTGGGCCATAACCTGCAGGACATGCGCGATATCCAGCGCCGCGTCAACGCCAATCGTTTGAATGGCATCGACGGCCATGTGGTTACGCCTGAGGAGATCAAGCGTGCGATTCCTGAAATCAACATCGACCAGGGATGTCGCTACCCGATTTTAGGCGCCTCGTTTCAACCCCGTGGCGGCGTTGCCCGACACGATGCCGTGGCCTGGGGTTTTGCCCGCGGTGCCGACATGCGCGGGGTCGACATTATTCAAAACTGCGAGGTAACCGCGATCAACCAGGAAAATGGTGCGGTGACCGGGGTTGAAACCACGCGCGGCACGATTAACGCGAAAAAGGTTGGCGTGGTGGTTGCCGGTCATTGCTCGGTGCTGGCCGAAATGGCGGGTTTTCGCATGCCGATCGAAAGCCATCCATTGCAGGCGCTTGTTTCCGAGCCGATCAAGCCGGTCATCAACACGGTCATCATGTCGAACGCGGTGCATGGCTATATCAGCCAGTCCGACAAGGGTGACCTCGTCATCGGTGCCGGCATCGACAGCTACAATGGCTATGGCCAGCGCGGCAGTTTCCCGACCATCGAACATACCGTGGCCGCGATTGTCGAAATGTTCCCCATCTTCAAGCGCGTGCGCATGAACCGCCAATGGGGTGGTATCGTCGATACCACGCCCGACGCCTGTCCGATTATTGGCAATACCCCGGTCAACGGGCTTTATTTCAACTGTGGCTGGGGTACAGGTGGTTTCAAGGCGACCCCCGGTTCCGGCTGGGTGTTTGCGCACAATGTCGCCACCGGCGAACCGCATGAACTCAATCGAGCCTTCGCGCTGGATCGTTTCGTCAGTGGATTCCTGATCGATGAACACGGCGCCGCCGGTGTGGCGCACTAGGAGGCATATCAGATGTTTTTAATCGAATGCCCCTGGTGTGGGGTGCGTGATGAAACCGAATTTTCCTGTGTCGGTGAAGCGCATATCGCGCGCCCGCTCGAAACCGAGAAGCTCAGTGACGAAGAATGGGCCGACTACCTGTTCATGCGCAAGAATCCCAAGGGCACTCATCGTGAGCAATGGCTGCATGCGGCTGGTTGCCGACGTTATTTCAATGTCGAGCGTGATACCGTGAGTTATCAGATTAGTGGTACTTACAGGATAGGAGAGCAACCTCCTGGTGGTAAGAAGAAATGAGCCAGCGGTTTAGAACCAAGCAGGGTGGTCGCGTCGATCGCGAGCAGGAGATCCAGTTCACGTTTAACGGCAAGAGTTATACCGGCCTGGCTGGTGATACGCTGTGCTCGGCGTTGCTCGCCAATGGCGTGCATATGATCGGCCGCAGCTGGAAGTATCACCGCCCGCGCGGCGTGATGAGCGCAGGTGCGGAAGAACCGAACGCGATTTTTCAGCTGGAAAAGGGCGGACGCACAATCCCCAATGCGCGCGGCACCCAGGTGGAACTATACGCCGACCTCGAATGCCTCGAGCGTCAATTGCTGGCCCAGTCTCGACTTCGATCTGCTGTCGATCAATAGCAAGTTCAGCCGCATGATGCCGGCAGGTTTTTACTACAAGACATTCATGTGGCCCAAATCGATGTGGATGAAGTATGAGCATTTCATTCGCAAGGCGTCGGGTCTGGGCGAGGCTCCGCGTGAGCAGGATCCCGATCGCTACGAGCATACTCATCAGCATTGCGATGTGCTCGTCGTCGGTGGTGGTGTTGCGGGGCTGACCGCGGCGCTGGCGGCCGGCCGTGCCGGTGCGCGCGTGATCATCGCCGATGAGCAATCCGAGCCTGGTGGCATGACACTTGCCAGTAAGGCGCAAATCGATGGCATCGATGCGGTTCAGTGGATTGAAAACGCGGTCGCCGAGTTACAGGGTATGCAGGAAGTTACCTTGCTACCACGCAGCACCGTGTTTGGTTACCACGACTATAATTTTCTGACCATCAACCAGCGGCTCAGCGACCATCTGCCGATTACCGCGCGGAGTGGCGGGCGCGAGAAACTCTGGCAGGTCAGGGCGCGGCAGGTCGTGCTTGCGACCGGGGCTGCCGAACGTCCGCTGACCTTTGCCAATAACGATAGACCGGGAATTTTACTGGCTAGCGCGGTGTCTACCTATACCAACCGTTACGCGGTAAAGCCCGGTAGCAATGCTGTCATCTATACCAACAACGATAGCGCTTACCAGACCGCGCTCGATCTGAAGGCGGCCGGGGTCGAAGTGGTTGCGGTGGTGGATGCGCGTAACGACTCCGCCAGCGAACTTGCCAACACGGCACGTAGTGCCGGCATCCAGGTGATTAACCACAGTGTTGTGATAGATACCGCAGGCCACAAACGCCTGCGCTCGGTGCAGGTAATGCGCCTGTCCGCGGACGGTTCTACGGTCAGTGGTAACACCAACTCACTGGCTTGCGATTTGCTCGCGGTTTCCGGTGGCTGGAGTCCGGTGGTGCATTTAAACGCGCAGTCCGGTGCAAAACCGGTATGGGATGAAGAAGCCTCGATGTTTCGCCCTGGTGCAACGCAACAGGCGCAGGTTTCAGCTGGCGCTGCCAGCGGCCGACTTGATCTGACCGGATGTCTGGCAGAAGGCGTCGAGGCCGGCAACCGGGTGGCCAAAGCTTGCGGATTCAAAGCGTCGATGAAAGCGCCTCAAGCCGAGCAGGTAGTCGACGAGGCCATATTGCCGCTGTGGAACCCGCCTTCACCTTACACCCGCGGGCGCGGGCCCAAGGCCTTTATCGATATGCAAAATGATGTCGGTGTGGCGGATATTGAGCTTGCGGTGCGGGAGGGTTTCCAGTCTGTTGAACATGTCAAACGTTACACTGCAATGGGTTTCGGTACCGACCAGGGCAAGCTGGGCAATATCAACGGCATGGGGATTCTGGCTGAAACCATGGGACAGAGCATTGCCGCTACCGGTACGACGACTTTCCGACCCAACTACACGCCGATCAGCTTTGGCTCGTTTGCGGGGCAAAACCTGGGTGACAAGCTATTCGACCCGGTGCGCAAGACCGCGATGCACGCCTGGCATGCAGAACACGGTGCCAAGTTCGAAGATGTCGGGCAGTGGAAGCGACCCTGGTATTATCCACAGGCCGACGAAAGCCTGCACGATGCGGTCAATCGTGAATGTCTCGCGACGCGTGCAAGCGTTGGTATTCTCGACGCTTCGACCCTGGGCAAGATCGAAGTCAGGGGACCGGACGCGGCAAAGTTTCTTGAAATGATTTATACCAACAACTGGATGAAGCTCGAGGTCGGCAAGGCGCGCTATGGTTTCATGCTCGGTGAAGATGGCATGGTCATGGATGACGGCGTTACCATTCGTATAGCTGAAGATCATTTCTTCATGCATACCACCACCGGTGGTGCCGCCGGTGTTCTAGCCTGGATGGAGCGCTGGTTACAGACCGAGTGGCCCGAAATGGAAGTCTTTTTGACGTCGGTTACCGATCACTGGGCCACCGCTGCGGTAGTTGGACCGAAAAGCCGTGATGTCGTCGCCACGGTCTGTGAGGGTATCGACTTTGACGCGCAGGCTTTTCCATTCATGGCATCGAAAACCGGCACCATTGGTGACGTCGAATGCCGCGTGAATCGTATCAGTTTCTCGGGTGAACTCGCCTACGAGGTCAACATCCCGGCGAATTACGGTCGCTTCATGTGGGAGAAATTGATGCAGGCCGGGGAAAAATTCAACATCACGCCATATGGCACCGAAACCATGCACGTACTGCGCGCCGAAAAGGGCTATGTCATTGTCGGGCAGGACACCGATGGCTCGGTCACGGTGGACGACCTGGGTCTCGGCTGGGCGTTATCGAAAACCAAGCAGGATTTTATCGGCAAGCGTTCGTTGAGCCGACTAGACACGGTGCGCAAGGATCGTAAGCAACTGGTCGGGCTGTTGACCGAGGATCCGGTGACGGTTATTCCGGAAGGCGCGCAACTGGTGAATGACCCGGGCGCGCCGACGCCGCTACCGATGGTTGGTCATGTCAGTTCGAGTTATTACAGCGCTTGCTGTGGACATTCGATTGCGATGGCGCTGGTAAAAGGCGGCCATCATCGCATGGG
>CAWCBX010000186.1:0-6064 GCA_963793595.1 uncultured Gammaproteobacteria bacterium
TGTAAATATTCGTAGCCGGTAGTCGGCCGTCGGATGCTGTGGTGGCAGGATAAATGTCGTTTCGGCGAGATTGGTCCAGGCAGCAAATTGCTGCATCGATTCCTCCGTCACACCCTCACCGTCGACAACGACTGCGAGCGCATTACCCAGCATCGGAGTCGGTGTAAAAACATCACACTGAATAAATCGACGGGCCTGCATGATCAGTCTCCTGGCAAACTAGTATGGCTACCATCGCGGCGCGATCACTAGTAAATTGTTTGTTGCATGTGTTCGGCGTAATTTTCATCATAGGCGTCGGCATCGAATTCGGTGCCATGCTGGGCGCTGAAAAACTGCGCCATTTGACCGGCACTGGGTAACTCGCTGCGCTCGATATAGGACTCCGCCTGCCAAAGCCTCGAGCGTGCGATGGCCTTCTGACACTGGTAGTAAACCTTGTGCACTTTTATCGACAGTACACTGCTGGCAGGTTTGCCCTTTATCATAAACGAATTACAAAGCTCCGCATCTACCAGAATCTCGGCCTGCCCACTAATTCGAATGGTTTCCCCCACATTGGGTATCAGGAAGATAACGCCCACTTGCGGATGCTGGATGATATTGCGCATCGTATCGAGTCTGTTATTGCCCCTGCGGTCTGGAATCTGTATGCAATCGGGCGCCACCACGCGCACAAACCCGGGTGGATCACCACGGGGCGAGCAATCCACACCCTTGTCACCATAAGTGGCCAGAATCAGAAATGGCGAAGCCTCGATAAACTTTTGATACAGTTCGTTTATGTGATCGATTTCCTTCCACAATGAGCGCTCCCCGACCGGGCCGCTGTAAATTGTCTCGAGCATTTCGATCGAGTCTATTTTCTGCATTTAACTGTCCTTTGATTATTGCTTCGAAAAAAGTTCGCACAACTCAGCATCAGGAATCTGTTCACTGGCGAACCCGAAACTACCCTGTTCGAGCATTTCTGTTGCGGCACGGCGCACCAGCCCGAGGGTGGCTCTTGCCAGTGACCCGCCGACACTGATGCGCGCAACGCCAGCCTGACGCAATTCGGCCAGCGAGATCGGAGTCCCCGACAGTCCCATAACAACGTTGAGCGGCCCATCGGTGGCAGCAACAAGATCACGAATTGTCTGTATATCCCTGATGCCTGGAACATAAAGACAATCGGCGCCAGCCTCGCGATAACGATTGATGCGTAACACCGACTCCCTGAAGGGATCGGCGTGGCCATAAAGATAACACTCTGCGCGCGCAGTCAGTACAAAAGGATAACCAAGGTCCATAACCGCTTCCTTCGCAGCACGTACCCGCTCGACTGCCAGTTCCAGATCGTAAAACGGATTTTCAGGATCACCACTGTAATCCTCGATGCTAGCTCCAACAACGCCGCTTGCAGCAATGCGCCGCAGGTTTTCGAATACGGCTTGCGGTTTATCGGCATAAGCATTCTCGGAATCCATGCTCACCGGAATAGCAACTGCACTGGCAATTTCCCGCGTTTCCTGCAACGCCGATTCGAACGACAATGCAGCTTGGGCATCGGCGAGCCCATGACTGTAAGCGATACCGGCACTGGTGGTGCCAATAGCTTCGAAACCGGATTGTTCGAGTATCACCGCACTGCCCGCATTCCAGGCATTCGCCATGATGAAGCAGTTGCCGTCGCGATGTAATCGCTCAAACCGGTTCGCCTTGTCGTCATGCATACAGATTTCGCTCATGTGGTTACGCATACCTGCGGCCAGTCTCAATTCGCAGCGGCCGTTTCCGGTTCACGCTCCGATTCGCAACAGCTGCGCTAACCTGTTGAGAAAGCTTGCCAGATTCTGTCGCCGGTGGATATCGATATCGCTCAGGTGCGGGCGACGAAATCGTTACAGAGAATAAATTTAGCGCCTGTTTACCCATCGCGCTAATCCCAAAAGCCGCAGAATTAAAAGGCTCACGCTGTGTTCGCTATGGTCTATATATATTTACTAACAACATGCATTTGCAGTTTGAACAATGGCTCCAACTAATATGTTACATGAGATAGTTGTTGTAAATAATTGTTTTGATTGAACTTGATAGATAATGAGCACACGGAGGTTGCCTGGCAGTTGTTTGATTGAGCGCAAATGCAGACTAATTTAAACCAGTTTTTAACAGCGGCACACCCGTTTAAGCCGCAGTGAGTCACGACGATGGAACAAAGACCCTATTCGAAAAGCCTGCGCGGAAAGATAACCAACCGCACCCTTTTTATCGGTATTGCCCCGGTGTTACTGGTCGGCATGTTCTCCTGGTTTAGTCTGAACCAACTGACTTCAAGCGCAAATCTGGAGCTCGATAAAAGCCGCGCCGAACTGCTTGACTCGGTGGTGGGTAGTAATCTGAGCACTACCTCTGCGCGCATCGTCAGCGAACTGGACTCTTTCATGCTGGAACGGATTTCGGATGTTATCGTCTGGGCCTCCGCGCCAATTATTCTGCAGGCCGCCAAATCGGCCGCAGAGGCTCATAAGAAAGTTGGTCTGGTCGATCAATCTATTGACGAAATCGAGGCGCGTTTCAAGAGCCGCAAGAGTCTTAACGTATCACCGGCGGCGAACCGCTTCCTGATCCAGCAGATCAGGCGTTCAACGCATTTTGGTGAAGTCTTTTTTACCGACAAGAATGGATTTAATACCGCGTTGACCAATCCCACCTCCGATTTCGTGCAGCGTGACGAAAACTGGTGGAAAACAGCCTGGGAGAATGGCATTTCGGTCGGCGAAGTCGAGTTTGATGATTCCGCCAATATCTGGTCAATCGATATTTCGGTGCGTATCGACGATCCCACCTCAGGCAGAAGCCTGGGAGTAATGAAAGCCGTGCTCGGCGTAAGCCTGATTCAGGAAGTTGCCGATCGGGGCGCCCGTGATATTAACGGGGGCACGGTTACGGTTGTCAGTAGCGGTGGTCTATTGCTCGCCGAAACCGGTACTAAACATGCGAAAAATCGAATCATGGTCGAGTCGGTAAACCTGCGCAACAGCACAGATCCCGCTATACAGGAAGTATTTTCGGCACGTAGCAAGGGGTATGTACTGGGCAGCGGCAAGGTGCTGGGTTACGCCAAGTCGGCCGGACCCGAACTCTATCGAACAGTGGTTACCCGTTTCCCGGGTTTTAACTGGTCGGTTCTGGTGCAGCAGCCGACTGCGATTGCACTGGCACCTGTCGAGGGACTGTCGACGGTTCAGTCGAGTCTGCAATCGTCGAAACAACAAATGATTATCATCTTGTTAATTGTTGTAGTCGCTGTATTTATGCTCGCGTTTTTTGTCGCGGGCGTACTGTCGAAGGCGATTACTCGTCCGTTGCTTGATCTGCGTGAACTCGCCGATTCGGTAAGCAAGGGAGATACTTCACGCACTATAACGGTAAATTCGGATGACGAGATTCAGGACGTTGCGCAGGCCTTCGAGCGCATGCGCACCAGCGTTTCTATCATTATGAAACGTATCAAGGATATGAAGGAAGGTAGTTAGCTGAACGTAAATCGGCAAACAGTACGATGACCTATAATTACACTCATACCAGGTATTGGTCAGAACCAACTGGTCGCTCCAGGTAGCATTTTCAATGGCCCAGTCTCAATTCGTACCCAAAGTAAAACTGTTCGCGCAGCTTAACGAAATCATCAGCCGGCAGGAAACCGGTTTGCTGACCATACTGACTGATAGCGACCGTTCGATATTCCTGAGATTTTCACAGGGCCGGTTGACGCGACTGCACTGTCGTTCTGGGGAAGCGGGTGAAGCAATTCAGATGCTCGCGGAAAGTGCAATGGTCAAATATTCATATGCAGCTGCACCCGAGGATAGCGAACCGGAATTGATGCCTGCGGGCAGCTTTTTGCAGCTTATCGATCCGGGTGGCAATGCCAGTTCTTCGGGTCACGCAGCAACTGTCGTGTCCAGCGCCGCCTCGTCGGTCGGCGATCCGATAAAGCTGCAGATGCTCGAGATCGCCACAGATTACATGGGCGTGGTAGCCGAGATGATAGTTGATGAAGCCTTCGACGGTAATACCGACGTCGGCAAGGCCATCGATTACATCGGTAACGCCATTCCAGACGCTAATCAATCCAAGGCCTTTCGCAGGTCTGCCCTCGAACATTTCTCGTCAATTAAATTTTAGCCCTGGCGACGATCGCCAGGCGAATCGGTAATTCGATAATGCGACCCCGGTGAAGACCCGGGTATCGCTATGAGATCATCTGGTAATAGATGTTTTGCGGATGCTCGGCCTCGATAAAGAAATACCATCGCTCCACCAGCAAACCCAGGTATTGCAGTACGAAGGCACTGGCACATAACATCCAGGAAATATCACTACTGAACTGTAACAGCACGACTGGAACGATAAATCCCAGCACGAGAAAGGAACGCCGCGCCAGTCGAACCACGGACGCCCCGTAACTATGAATGAAAGCCCGCGTATTGAAACTTCCCCCCATCGCACCCTGTGCGATCTGGCGAATTGTCGGGTGATGCACCCCGATTGCCGATTGCAAGCTGGATGGGCTGCGCAAGTTTTTGTTACGTAACAGGCTCGCAAAGCGCGAAACCAATGCAGCTAGCGTGAGAAAAATCGCCATCCCCACAAAATAAGCGAACCTGCCATCCCGGGTATATGCCGATATGGCGGTGGCCAGGGTGAAACCTGACGCGCCGCCCATGAGGATAAAGTTCAATACCGTCAACGGACTATGCCATTGACGCAGAAATTTCAAACAGGCATAAATCATCGCAGTGCAGATGTAAAGCGCACATAGCGCGAGCACAGCGCCAAAACCGACCAGGGTCGACGCCGTAATCGGAATGCTTTCACCGAGCACGAAAACGAGTGGATCGTAGTCGCTTACTTTGAACAACGTGTAACCCAGCATCAGCAGCATCGTAACGGGTAAGGCGATGACTTCACGTGACAACCAGGAAGTGCGCCACATTGCCGCGGCGCGCCAGGCACGTTCGGGATGGCCAAGATGAAAAAATGAAGCCAGTAAACCCGCCGCCAGCAGGAGGAAACTTAGCCCGGCGGCATAGCCGCTATAATCCGTTTGTGCGGGAGCGAGAATCGCCAGCATGACAAACCATTCGGCGCTGTAATAAGCCAGAAACAAGCCCTGCCCGGCTCCGATCAGGGTGGTTAACAGAACGACAGATAGCGCTGGTTTCATGCCATTACCATGAAGTCGAATCGTCGAGTGTCGTGCGCGTGGTGGGCGCCCGCTGACCACGGTCTTCCTTGCGCAGGGGGTTATCCACACGCTGCAGATCTTCCTGGTGCACGGTAATATCAACCTTGCGGCGCGGCAGATAATGATTGGCTGGCGCGGTGCCCCATTCGGGCATTAACTGGTACCCACCCGCATCATTGATCGCTTTCGAAGCTTCCGATTCCGGGTCATGGATATCGCCATAAATGCGCGCGCTGGTCGGGCAGGAAAGCACACAAACAGGTTTACGCTCGTCCTCGGGCAGGCTTTGATCGTAGATTCGATCAACACAAAGAGTGCATTTCTTCATGACCTTTTGTTGTTCGTCGATTTCGCGCGCACCATAGGGGCATGCCCAGGAGCAATATTCACAACCGATGCACTTGTCGTAGTCCACCAGCACGATCCCGTCTTCGGGGCGTTTGTAACTCGCACCAGTGGGACATACCGGAACGCAGGGGGGATCCTCACAGTGCAAACAGGACTTGGGGAAATGTACGGTCTGGGTATGCGGAAAATTACCTACTTCAAAGGATTGTACACGGTTGAAAAAGGTCCCGGTCGGCTCCGCCGCGTAAGGATTACGATCCACCATCGGCCCCGCTTCGCCCGAGGTGTTCCATTCCTTGCAGCTGGTAACGCAGGCATGACAGCCAACGCAGGTGTTGAGATCGATAACCAGGGCAAGTTGTGTCATTTGCCGAGCCCCTTGAAAAAAGCCTGCCATTTACCGCGCGCCGGTTCCATGCCCGGTACGCGCGACTGGGTTTCAAACTGCGGGAAAGTTTGTTTCGGCTCGCTGTCGTCAAC
>CAWCBX010000187.1:0-9395 GCA_963793595.1 uncultured Gammaproteobacteria bacterium
GTTAAGCCTGGCCCTGCGTTCGCCGATAGTGCCGGCGAGTTCTGCCTGTCGCTCGCGGGTAGTGCCGGCGAGCTCGAGAGCTTCACGGATCTGTGGCAGATTTTCGGTTTCGCCGGCGCTCCAGTACTCCGCTGAAATCTTTTCCGTGAGCGCGATGACGCGCGCATAATTTTCGTCCAGAAACGCCTGCCTGGCAGCCAGCAGTAAGCCGTCAGCCGTATCTGCCTGTATTTTGTTCGTTTCGGCAGGTTGTTTGTTGCCCGCTTGGGGTTCCTCGCCGACGCCTGAATCTTCTAAAAATGTGCGTATCTGTTGCCGTTCCGGATTCGACCTCTGGTAAATCCAGGCATCGACAAATGTTGGTTTCAGTTTGCCCAGAGCCGCTCTTGCATCATCAGTACTCTGGAAATTTCCCGTCGCCAAGCGGTAGTAGGCTTTCCCTTTTACCTTAACCTTCGTCTGATAAACAAACTGCCCCTGTAAAGCATCCTGCTGCGTTTGCGACAGTCCGCTAAAACGCTGCGGGCTTGATGCCAGTATGATTGCAAGGGGTTCCACCCGTGTCGCTTTAGAAGGTTTACTGAATACGGTGTCCAGACCGACAAACTCGTAACTGGCGGCCGAAACCTCAGGCATAAAAACAAACCAGAGACTGACGCAGATTATTCCGGCAAGCGATTTTATGAGTCTGGGGTCAATCATTGGAAACAGGATGAGCACAGCTTCAGTAATTACGTGTCGTGGTTAAAGAGCAATCTGTTTTCACCAGACATATTCCACTACGGACAAGGACTGGCAGGAATCCAGGCCTGCGTGCTATGACAGAGCTCGCAAGCGTCGATTGATGGGCAGTGCCCAGGGTTTTTCCCTTCGGCGATGACACCATTGTGGCAGCTGAAACAGGTTCCGATGACCGACGCGTGATTGACTCTTGCCGGTATCCAGCGCCTGGTGTTGTGACAGTCCTCACAGGTCGGGGCGGACAGGATGTGACCGGGATTTTTGCCCTCGGCGATTCCACCATTGTGACAACGGATACAGTTGCCGGTGATACCCGCATGATTGTAGCGGGCACCCACCCAGGTGATGGTATTGTGACAGTCATCGCAGGTGTTCGAACTCACGACGTGCCCGGGATTTTTACCCTCGGCAACAACGCCGTTGTGACAGCCCTGACAACTTCCGATCACGGCAACGTGATCAACTCGAAACACGTCGGTCCATACCGTGGGCGTGTGACAAACCTCGCATTCACCGATAACCCGTATGTGCTGGCTGGTCGGGGCGCTGGCTTTTATGCGACCGGACAGCGAATGGCATCTGGCGCATTGAGTCGGCGTGCCGATGAAAACCCCCTGCACGTGGCAGGCTTCGCAAGGTACCAGGGCATGTTTGAAATCCAGCGGATATCGCGTATCGTCATGATCGAAATCGGGACCAATCTCGAGCGCAGTGGCGCTGCCTGCATAAAGCCCGCACAGCATCAGCAAAGCCGTCAAGGCGAGGTGAAGGCTTAACAGCCCATGCCCGGATATCACTTTATTATTTTTGGTTTTCATATCTTTACCGCCGCGCAGATGTTCTGTAGCCCTGTTATTCCATGATCCTCAATCTAGCGAAGATTTATGGTGTCGAAACTCTTTTCATTGTGGCACCGGTTACATGTGTCACCGAACTGTCCCTGGTGAATATCGTCCTTGCGATGACAGTCGATACAACTCCAGTCTTTATCGCTGGACTCTTCCCGGGGTTTTGAGTGACAGGTATGGCAATGAAGATCGGCGTGAGCATGCCGGAGTTTGAATGATGTTTCGTCATGATCGAAATCCCAGATCAACCAGGCGTTGGAGTTATGGCATAGCGCACAGTCCTCACCCAGCCCCCGTTTGTGTACATCGTCGGCACTATGACAATCGTCACAGCGATCACTGGTATCGCCAAAAACCGAAGTTAAATGACAGGCTTCGCAACCGGCCGCGTCATGCTGACCAATTAGTGGGAAAACACTCAGGTCATGGTCGAAGCGAACCTTGTGTTGCCAGGAAATCTCATTGTGGCATTGGTCGCACTCGGTGCCCTGTTCCTCCTTATGGGTATCGTCCAGCTTATGACAGCTATAGCAGGCAGTATCGATTTCCCTGGTTTCATCACCGGCAAGGTGGCAAGCCGCACACAACAGTTCCTCATGTCCACCCCGCAGCGGAAAGTCGGTTTTAGTGTCATGATCGAAGGTCGAAATATCCCATCCTTTGGGCGTATGACAATCCTGGCACTGCTTGCCATTCTTCCTCTTGTGGACGTCGTCATCGCGATGGCAGCTGTAACAGTTGCGCGGATCTCTACCATTTTCTGAAACCCTGTATGCGGGCGCATGACAGTCGTTACAGGTTTGCTCGCGGTGCTTGCCTTCGAGCTTGTATCTGGTATCCCGGTCATGGTCGAAAATCGACTTGTCCCAGCCTTTCTCCTGGTGACAGTCGTTACAGGTGTTACCAAACCGCTCGGCATGAATGTCCCTGATCGCGTGGCAATCCACGCACCGCTTGGGGGTATCTTTGTACTTGCCTTTGAGGTGACAGGAGTTACAGGTCACCTGCTGATGTAAAAACTTCAGTTTAAAGTCTGTCTTGTCATGATCAAACTCGGACTTGCCCCAGGCATTCGGAGTATGGCAATCAGCGCATTTCTTACCAAATTTGCCGTCGTGGGCGTCGTCTTCAGAATGACAGTCGTAGCAGGCATGTTTTGCTTCCCGATGCTTGCTATCTTTCTTATGGCAGCCGTCACATTCAGTTTGCTGATGCTTGCCTGTCAGTTCAAAATCAGTGTAGCGATGGTCGAAATTGTCTTCGTCCAGCCATACTATCCTGGCATCCGGTCCCTTGTGATCACTGTGGCAAGCTTTACAATCGAGATTGCTGGCATCCTTATCTTTGCCATGGAAGCCCTGCTTGTTGCGTATATCCTCGGCTACCGGTTCATGGTCATGGCAACCCAGGCAAAGTTCTTTCTGGGTTGTATCGCGCAATCGAACATGGCAGTTGGTACACTCGGATTTGAATTCGTCGTGGCTTGAAATCAACTCCCCTGGCATGAAAAACTTTTCTACTTCAATCGCCAGCGCACTCTCGACGAAGCCGGTACCGAGCAGTAAAAGCATAAAATAAACGGCTCTCATCAATACAAATGAACCGCGGCGACATGAACCAGGCCAGACAGAATGAGCATTATAAAAAGTGGTAGATGGAGGATATGCCAGTAGGAAAACAGGATTTCCCTGGTTCCCAGAGAACAGATCGAGCGCAGGTCTTTTAACCTGCGGTATATCAGTTCCTGGCTTTCCTCATTCAAGTTCGAGCTGGCTATCTGCCGACGTAATTTAGCAATACGGGAATTCATCGAACGATAGAAAGCGAGCGACCGGTTTACCCCGGTGTGCTGATTGGTCAATTTTTCTTCGATCTCTTCATATTCATCCGCAATATTAGAATCACTGGTGTCTTCTCTTCTCGATTGCATGCGCCGCTCGCCCTCGGGCGACATCCCGTCCTCGTGTTGTCGACGGTCGATGCCCGATCTTCTTAGTAAGAGGCTTGCCAGATTGTCGCCTGCATAGAACTCTTCGAAGCGGACTTTGCTGCCATACAGGCCGTGGTGGATGCCTTCATACAGCTTTCGGCCGACCAGACCGCTAAGGGCGACTGTCAACATGCAGAAAAAGGCCACGCTGCTATTGAACGAACCGAGTTTGAAGCCAGAGTGAAAAATGATGATTACCGGGCCGGCCAGACCCAGAATCATATGAATCCGAAACCAGGATTTGACCGAACCGATCACCGCCCAGCGGCGAAAACGTTTTCGCATCGGATATATCAACAGGATCAGCATCATCGAGCCGCCAATTATGCCGAACCAGTAGCCGATCCCCGATTCGGCCACCAGGTAGCGCTGGTCGCGCGAAACCCAACCCGCAAGCAGCAGTAAACAGATTGCGGAGTACCAGGTAATTTCCGTTATTTTAAGCAGGTAGGGAGTGAGTTTGTTCACCAAAATTCCTTCAAATCTGGGCTATCTTTATTAGTCGCGTAGAAGTCTAGATCAAAGCTCGAATTAAGCGAATCGCTCAGGGTGCGAGGTTACTGACTTCTTGAAATACATTAAGATACCAAAAAATGATAATTATTTTTGGGAATTTTTTCCCCTTTTTATATAAAATACAACGATCTGAAATGAAACAATTTGATGGGTACGCATAAGTATATGATTTCACTGGATTACTGGTTATCGCTGCTGCCTGTCTTGATGATTCTGGCATTTTTCTTTTTCCGGCATCATCGTCGTCATGTTGTGAGTGCCCGCATCCGCGAGGAAGCCATCGCAACAGGACTCGCGGAGCCGGCTTCGTTACACCCGGTCATAGATCGGAATAAGTGTATCGGCTGCAAATCATGCGTTTATGCATGCCCGCAACAGCTCGGCCACAACGTGCTGGGAATTTTCCATGGCAAGGCCGAATTGCTCGAACCTGCTAACTGCATCGGTCACGGCGCCTGTAAAGACGTTTGTCCGGCAAATGCGATAAGCCTGGTGTTTGGCACCGAAAGCAGGGGTGTCGATATTCCTCAGGTGGATGACCATTTCGAGACCAACGTCCCCGGAATCTATATCGCCGGAGAACTCGGCGGTATGGGATTGATTCGAAATGCCATCGAACAGGGTAAATCCTCGATTCAGGCGCTCGCCAAGAAACTGCCCAAATCAAGTAATAATGCACACCAGGTTATCATCGTGGGAGCCGGTCCGGCGGGATTCGGTGCAATTCTGAAGGCGCAGGAACTCGGCCTGAATTATCTTGCGATCGACCAGGATTCACTCGGCGGAACCGTGTTCAAGTATCCCCGCGGCAAGATTGTCATGACTCAGCCGGTCGACCTGCCAATCGCGGGAAAGATGCATTTCAAGGAGACCAGCAAAGAAGACTTACTGCAGTTCTGGCAGGAAGTCGAGGCAAAAACCGGGATAAAAATACAATACAACACGATGGTTGCGAGTATCTCGACGCAAGAGGCGGGCTTTGAGATAAAAACCAGCCAGGGGGAATACACCACGGACAAGGTGCTGCTGGCGATAGGCCGGCGGGGAACGCCTCGTAAACTGGGTGTGCCGGGTGAAGATCTGTCCAAGGTTGTTTATCAGCTCATCGATCCGGATCAATACGACGGACAGAAAGTTTTGATCGTTGGTGGTGGTGACAGCGCCCTGGAAGCGGCCCTGTCGATCGCGGATGCCGACGGTACCGAAGTTTCAGTGTCATATCGCAGTGACAGCTTTTCGCGAGCCAAGGCAAAAAACCGGGAACGCATCGATGAATACGCTTCGACAGGCCGAATCAAGCTGTATTTATCATCGACCGTTTCCAGTATTTCGGAACACGAGGTCTTGCTCGAGCAAAATGGTGAGATCGTTAAATTAGCCAATGATGCGGTCATTGTTAATGCTGGTGGTATTCTGCCGACCGGGTTTCTCAAGGAAACCGGTATCAGCGTCGAAACCAAGTTCGGAACTGCTTGAGCCCGGTAATGTCGCACTCATGAAACCAGTTCTGCCGCTCCTGATTGGCCTGTTTCTATCTGCTCCCGCTTGGAGCAATCTTAACCAGTCGATGGATGAAATCGAAAAACTGATTCGTCTGCGTGATTATCCGCAGGCGGCTAGTCGACTGGAAAACCTGGCGGAAGCAGGCGATGCCGAAGCGCAATATCGACTGGCAAGCCTGTATCGAGCCGGCAAAGGGGTAAGCAAAGACCTGGGCAGGGCTACCGAGCTTCACCGGCAATCCGCGCTGGCGGGTTACGCGGATGCCCAGTATTCACTGGGGCAGCTTACCGAGAAGGCCGATAATTCTCCAGAATCGCTAAACGAGGCTATCGCCTGGTATCGGAAAGCTGCGGCACAGGGCCACGTGCGCGCGGCATTAAAACTCAAGTTGCTCGAGGAATATATTGCGCTTACGGAGCAGGGAATTAGCCGGGCAGATATCTTTAGCGCAATACAGCGCAACGATGTAGTACTGATTAACTCGTGGATCGCCAATGGTACCAACCTGGATGTGAGCGACTATCTGGGGAATTCCACGGTCATGGCCGCATTACTGGCAGGATGGCCGCGCCTGGCAAGCACTTTACTGGAGCATACGACGCATCCCGCACAGATCAATTCCCTCGGTTTTCGACCTATGCATGTCGCCACTATTAGAGGTTACGGGACTATTGCTATCGCCTTGCTCGATGAGGGGGTAGACATCGATCAAACCGATGCACGTGGTAATACCGCGCTTATGCTGGCAGCGAAAAATCAGAAGACCGATATGCTTGGATTACTGCTTGATCGAGGCGCAAACTACGGCATCACCAACCGTAAAAAGCAGTCGGCGATCGACTTCGTCTTCGCAGCCGACTATCCCGAAGGCCAGGCTTTACTCGCCAGTTACGGGATCGGTCCCGGAACCACGGGTCCTGGAACAATTGATCCCGCAGCCACGATACAGGTTAGTGCCGCTAGCAAGCTCGATCAGTTCAAAACTGCCGTTGAGCAGCGCGGCGACCGCTACACTGGCTGGCCCTTGCTTAGTATTGCGATTGAGCTCGGTGAAATCCCGATCGCGAAGGAAATAATCGCAGAAAAACCTGATCTTGATGCAGCCGACCCCGATGGTAATAGCGCCATGCATGTGGCGGCGCGTAAGGGCGATTCAGTCACGCTAAAGTCGTTGCTGGCGAATGGCGCCGATATCAATGCGATTAACGCCAGAAATGAAACTGCCCTGTATCTTGCGGTCGAATCCAAATGCCTGAAATGTGTCAGCCTTTTGCTCGATAACAAGGCCGATCCAGCGATCGCAACAAAGTTCGAGATTACTCCACTTGAAGTCGCGGTGCAGAATGATCAGGCAGAAATTGCCGCGGTACTGCTCAATACCCAAACCAGCTATGCCGGTATTCATCGAGTGCTGTTACTGGCTATAGAGAGAAATATGGAAGACCTCAGCCTCGCGTTGATCAAGCGCGATAGCAGGCTTGGCGCGCGCGATGACAAGGGGCGCTCGGCTTTGTGGCATAGCGCTGACAGGGGGCTTGTAAAGACGTCGGCGGCGCTAATTAAATCCGGGAAAATCGACATCAACAGCCAGGATTCCACTGGACAGTGTGCGCTTGCGCAGGCGGTCAGAAAGGGTCATCTCGATATAGTTCGCCTGCTCATAAACAAAGATGCAGATTTAAGCATCCGCACCAATGCGGCCAATACGATATTAATGCTGGCGGTGCTGGCAAAAAAACCTGCTATCGTCGAGCTGTTACTGACACGTGCCAACGATATAAATGCCCAGGATCATGTTGGCGATACTGCCTTGATGCTGGCCGCCAGCAGCGGCCAGAATGATGTCCTCGAGATGTTGATTGCGGCGGGAGCTGATTTGCAGTTGCGTAACAAGGAAGACTTGAACGCATTTCAAATTGCCAATAACTCCGGGCACCAGGAAACTGCCGAAATCATTCGCGAGAAGAGCAATGTCTTGTTTAAGTTATTCAACTGATCCTTGATCAATTTACGCGATTCCCGTACGCACAGGTAAAAAACAAGCAAAAAAGCAGTCTTTCATCAAGTTTTTCGGTTAATTACTTGGTGTTTCCCGATTATATTTTATAAACTGTGACATGCGGTATGGGAACTTAATCCCAAAGAAAGTTGTCATAGGAAAGATGATAAAGACACAAATAGCTTCACTGGCAGTACTTTCGTTTCTTGTCAATTCGATCGGCAGCGGTGAGTTCAACGATGTTCTTTTAAAAGCAAGCGCATGACTAGTGAATCCCGCGTCGGTATGTTGAAACTTGCGACATACGGGCCGCTGACTGGATCGATATGCAGGAAATACTACGCAATGCACTGAGAAACATACTGCTGGCGCTGATACGCACCTTGCTGCGTAACGGTATGTCCTACGGTGAGTTCGACCAGATTGCGCGCAAGTGTTTCGTCGATGTCGCGTTCGATGATTTTGCGACGGCCGGAAAAAAGCAGACCGTTTCCAATGTCGCCATCCTGACCGGGTTGAATCGCAAGGAAGTGAAGAAGATGCATGAGCTTGATGTCAATCAATCCGAGGTTAACAGCAAGCAATATAATCGAATCATCCGCGTACTCGGTGGCTGGATCAATGATCCGGCTTTTTTGCGCAAAGACGGAAATCCGCGTGATCTGGATTACGAGGGTGTTGGTTCGTTCAGTGAACTGGTTAAAAAATACAGTGGCGATATGCCGGTAGCAGCGATGCAGAAAGCATTGATCGCTTCATCTAATATCAAGTTTACCGACGACAAACAGGTAAGGTTGCTCAGTCACGCCTACCTGCCTTCGGATGACCCGGTCGAAAAGCTGGCCATACTCGGTACCGATACCCGGCAGCTGATCGAAACCATCGATTTTAATCTAACCGCCGCGGAAGAGGAGCTGCGCTTTCAGCGCAAGGCTTCAAACCCGAAGGTTGCGGTAGCTGCGATACCCGAAAATCAAACAATTCTTACGGCGCCGCGGACAGGCTTTTCTCGAAGAACTGGATCTTTACCTGTCCCAGCACGAATCTGACGACGAATCGACCAGAGAGCTTGGTATCGCCCTGTTCTATCACGAGTCTGCAGATGAAGATCAGGAAATTAAGAAATGAATTCTACTCGACACAAAACGAATAAACTTACAGCGGCTATTGGCCTGCTGGTTATATGCAGCAGTATGCTGGTTGCCTGTGGTGGTGACAGTTCGGATACAACTGCCGGCATCGGCGGCACTGGCATCGTATCCGGCCAGATTACCGGCTTCGGTAGCATCCATGTCAATGGCGGCAAGTTTGAAACCGACACCAGCCGGTTCGATGTCGATGGTGACACAAGCGCTGACCAGAGTGACCTCGCGGTGGGTATGGTGGTCCGGCTCAGGGTTGAAGTCGAGAATGGTGTTTTCGGCAGTACCGCGCTCGAGGTTGTTTACGACGATGAAATCGAGGGGCCGGTATCTGCGGTTGGTGTTCAGGTTGGTACTACGAAAGACATTACCGTATTTGGTAAGATCATTACGATCGACGAAATAAGCACCTTGTTCGAAAATACCAATTTTAATGACATCGCTATCGGTGACGTGATCGAAGTTAGCGGCTTCCGTGTTTCGACAACACAAATCAATGCGACATACGTAAAGGAGACGGTCGAAGACGTAGTTTACGGTTCTACCGAGGTCGAATTGCGTGGCACCATTGATCAGTACGTCATGGGAGGAACCACTTTTGAAATCGATGGTACGTTGATTAATTTTGATCCGACGGGAATGACGACCGAGATCGA
>CAWCBX010000188.1:0-70810 GCA_963793595.1 uncultured Gammaproteobacteria bacterium
TGTCCTGTTTCTGACCGTTGGTCTTGCTGGTGCAAACCCGCGATCTGCCGCTGGTGCAGGCCTGCGCGATGATTTTCTGCGGCACCTACGTGGTGTTGATTCTGTTCGCAGATATCGGCTCGATACTTTCCAATCCGCGTTTGCGCAATCCGAAATAGGTTGAGGGGACAGCAAAATGACTGAACATACAGTAAGTACAAAAGAAGAAGAAGTGCTCGCGAAACTGGATGCGTTCGCCGAATTACCCGATGCCCCGCCGAAACGAAAATTCAGGCTGTCCTGGGTCGGATGGGTCTCGGTCGGGGTGGTCGTGTTCTGGCTGGTGATCTGTGTCATCGGACCCAGCATCGCACCCTTTCATGAAATGGATATGGATGGTGATGACAGCTTCCTGCCTGCCGGACCCGGCGAATACGGCTACTTCTACCTCGGCACCGATTATCTCAGCCGCGACACCCTGTCTCGGGTTCTTTATGGCGCGCGCAATACCATTGGCATTTCACTCGCGGCAACGCTGATAGCCTACCTGATGGGTATAACGCTGGGTATTCTGGCGGCGGTAAAAGGAGGCTGGATCGACATGGGGATAAGCCGGGTCAACGATGCGATACTCGCGCTACCGACGATCATGCTGGGCTTGATCGTCATCGCCGCGCTAGGGTCGTCGATACCCATCCTGATCGGTACCGCGGCGGTGATTTACGCCACCAGCGTATTCCGCATCGCGCGCGCGCTCGGTCAGGACATCATGGTGCAGGATTATGTCGAGGCCGCAGCCACCCGCGGCGAAGGCATCTGGTGGATCATCCGTGCCGAAGTATTGCCAAATGCAGCCATGCCGCTCGCTACCGACTTCGGCCTGCGCCTGGTATTCGTGGTGCTGTTCATTTCGAGCCTGAGTTTTCTCGGGCTCGGCGTACAGCCGCCCGCTTCCGACTGGGGCAGCATGGTGCGGGAGAACCTGCAGGGCCTGACTTATGGCTCCTACGCCGCAATCTGGCCGGCAGTCGCAATCGCATCCTTCACCATCGCGATCAACCTGATCGTCGATGATATTTCCGCCAAGTCCGGCGGCAGCCTCGCGAAGAAAATGGTGTAGCACAATGGAGCAAAATAATATGAACCGGGAAAAATTATTTGAAGTAAAGGATCTCCGTATCAGTGCCACCAACGATGATGGCGAAGAAGTACCCATCGTCAAGGGTGTCAGCTTCGATATCCACAAGGGCGAAGTGGTCGCGCTGATCGGTGAATCCGGCTCCGGCAAGACCACCATATCGCTGGCAACGCTGGCTTATACCAAACCCGGCCTGCATTTTGCCGGTGGCGAATGCCAGCTGTACGGTAAGGATGTCCTGACCATGCCCCCGGTTGAGCAGCGTGATCTGCGCGGCGGCAATGTTGCTTACCTCGCACAAAGCGCCGCGGCAACCTTCAATCCGGCGATTACGATCGGTGAGCAAGTAACCGAGTCAGCGGTACTGCACGGCCGCCTGAATCAGCAGGAAGCGACCAAACGTGCGGTGGAACTCTATCACGCGCTCGAACTTCCCGACGCCGATCGCATCGGCTTTCGCTACCCGCACCAGGTTTCCGGCGGTCAGTTGCAGCGCTTGATGGCAGCGATGGCGCTGTGTGGCAAACCCGACTTAATGGTCCTCGATGAGCCCACCACGGCGCTCGACGTGACCACGCAGATCGAAGTACTGAAGGCGTTTAAAAAAGTTATCCGTGAGCAAAATTCAGCCGCGGTCTACGTCACCCATGACCTCGCGGTGGTGGCGCAGGTGGCCGATCATATCGTCGTGCTCTACAGCGGCGAAGTCATGGAACAGGGTTCCGCGGATCAAATTATTAACAACCCGCAACATGCTTATACCAAGCGCCTGATGGCGGCGGTACGCCCAATTCCTGAAGCCGGTATGGGTGTCGAAGTATCCGGTGATCATGATCGAGTAATCGATAACATCGAAGTCAGGGACATGACCGCAGGTTATGGCGGGATAGTCGATGGTGAACCCGTCATTCCAATTCTGAAGGACATCAATGTTAGTGTCAGAAATGGTCATGTAGTCGGCGTTATCGGCGAATCAGGTTGCGGCAAATCCACGCTGGCGCGAGTCATGGCAGGCATGCTGCCGCCGGCACGGGGTGACATCATCCTCGACGGCAAGAAACTCGAGGGTGATCTGCATGATCGTAAACTCTCCGAATTGCAAAAGGTACAGTTCGTGTTTCAAATGGCCGATACCGCGCTCAACCCGAAACAGCTGATCGGCAATATCATCGGCCGGCCACTCGAGTTCTATCATGGACTCAAAGGGCGCGAGAAACACGCCAAGGTCGCCGAAATCCTGGACCTGGTCGAATTGCCGGCCGCGTTTGCAAATCGTTACCCGATGGAACTTTCCGGCGGACAGAAACAGCGTATCAACCTGGCACGTTCACTCGCAGCAAACCCGGAAGTCATGCTCTGCGACGAAGTAACCTCGGCGCTGGACAGCATTGTTGGCGCCAACGTGATCAAACTGCTGACCGCGTTGCGCGACAAAACCGGGGTCTCATTTGTCTTTATCAGTCATGATCTGTCGACAGTGGCTTCATTTGCGGATGAAATTGTCGTGCTTTACGCGGGACGCGTCGTCGAACAGGGTCCGACCGACGAAGTTCTGGAGCCACCCTTCCATCCGTACACACGGTTACTGATCAGCTCGGTACCGGAAATGCGCATCGGCTGGCTCGAAGACACGATGCAGAAGCGTGAAATGGCGGTCGGTATCGCACGTGGCGTGGAGATCACCAGGGTGGGTTGCCCGTTTTATAATCGATGCCCGATCGCCATTGACGGAACCTGTGAAACGAAGGCACCACCGATACTAGAACTTGAAAATGGGCACAGATCGCCTGCCATGTATCACTGGAAAAGTTAGAGGAAACCGAAGCAGAAGCGCAGAAAATATTGCTCGGATACGAAAAGCTAGGCCAGGATGATCCACAGCTTCACGTCCCATAACCAACTCAGGATTAACATGATATGAGCAACTATCCAAAATTGACCGAAATGGGTGTAAAGCATCCCGAGCGAAATTGAAAAATTTGCGGTCTATACCGTGGGACATACCGATATACTGCGAATTATCTACGATCGTAAAAAAGGTTCCTTGTTGCCGGTTAGCCGACGCTACAAGTTTCCGCAGGTAAAGCGCTCGGTCATTGTCGACAGCGGAACCCGGCAGACGGAAACCCTGTTCGAGAGTACCCCCGCGTTCCGGGAAGCCCTGCACGAACTCGAACAATTGAAACTGGCTCGAGAAAAGGGAGGTGACCTGGCTGAAATGATCAGGCTGGAGTTCCAGCACCTGGAAGAAGATATCGCGCTGCGGTCACAATATATAAAGTCAATGCTGGATAAACTCTAGACCCGGTTATTATTAACTTCGGCGCCTCACTGAGACGCCGAGGTCCCTGTTCATCTTCGTCTAGTGATCTTCTTCCAGGTCGAATTCGGTTTCTTCGCGCGTATACTGCTGGATCGATTCGATCGCCGAACCCGATGGATGCACCGCCGTGGCGGTACTCGGCCGTTGTTTATCGAGCGGTACCGGCGCGCTCCGGATCATCCTGTACATCGCGAACAGACCCATGAACCCATGCACCGTGGCGATCGACCAGAACAGTGCCTGGTCACCGAAATGGTCCATTAACATCGCAAACAGGACAGGGCCGGTAATTGCGCCTAATCCGCCAACCAGGACCAATGCCCCGCTCGCCGCTATCATTTGATTCGGATTGAGGTGGTCATTGGTATAGGCAATGCAAATTGAATAGAGTGGAAATGCGAGTCCACCAAATAAAGCGATCGCAAAAAACAATGTATTGGTCGACTGTCGAGCCGCCGGAATGCAGAGCAAGGCCGCGATCGCTGTTAGTATTGTGACTACGGTCAGAATCTTGCGTCGATCAAAACGATCCGACAATACACCGATTGGCCCTTGCAGTAATACTGTGCCCAACACGGCCGCAGCCATGAAATAGGATATATCCTTGATATCGAGACCGAGGCGTTGTGCATAAACCGGCCCCAGGGCAAAGAAAGTTGCCGTTACCAAACCAACAGCAAACATGCTGACAATGCCCAGCGGCGTTAATCGGTACAATTGAAAAAGACTGATACGCACAGAGTCCTGAAATGTTGGCGGGGATCCGGCTGATAGCAGTAACGGTACCACGGCGATTGAGATCAACACCGAAGTCAGGATGAACAACGGATACCCGACCGGATCGGCCAGGTTAAGCAACAACTGACCGGCGCCGACACCAATGTAGGTAACCACCATGTAAAGCGACAGCAGCTTGCCCCGGGTCTCGTTGCTGGCGCGATCATTGAGCCAGCTTTCCGCAACAATGTACAAGCCGGCAAAACAAAACCCGCTGATCAGGCGCATCGCCATCCACATCGGGACTGTGACAAATAGCGCATGCAGTAGAATCGCCGCCGAGGACAGCGCCGCGAAGGCAGCAAATACCCTGATATGCCCTACTTTAATCGTCAAACGCGGTGTCAGAATCGAACCGAGCAGAAAGCCCAGATAGAAAGTGGACATGATCAAACCAGTCAGGGTTGTCGAGAAACCCTCGAGATCGGCGCGTACCGCAAGTAGCGTTCCCTGCAACCCGTCCCCTAGCATCAGAATGCCAAATCCCAGTAATAACGCCCAGGAAGAAACCAGCGCAGCGCGAAATGTAGCGGGTCGACGAACCAAGATTATTTTCCGGGAATCAGGTTAACAATTAAAGGATCAATATTCCGTGGCTTTGCAGGAACCGGTAACAGTCGGTTTTTGCCGCCGCCAGCGAGAATCCCTCGGAGTGTAAACAGTACTCGAGCCACAGACCATCGATTAACGCGATCAATTGCCGAGCGACACTGTCGACCGCAAGGTTCAGCCCTTGCAACCGGGCGATACCGACCAGGGCATGTTCAATTCTTGCCTTGTACTTGTTATAACGATTTTGATGCAGGGAATTCAGTGCCTGGTTGGTGGCAACTTCACCCCAGATTGAAAGCCACGCACGTAAGCCGGAACGATCAAAATTCTGTTCATCAAAACTGGTCTCGATAATCCAGGCCAACATTTCACGGGGATCATTGGCTGGAGTTTTCAGCACCAGGTGATTCGTCATATCGGCGTAAATACAAACCAGCAATTCTTCCTTGGTTTTAAAATGGTGATTGATCAGGCCACGGGATACTCCCGCCTGCCTGCAAATCTGGTCAATGGTAAAGGCCGACATACCGCCCTTACCCAGACAGACAATTCCCGCCTCGATCAATTCCTGTCTGCGTTGTTGCGCTGATTTGCGTCGGTAGGCGGTTGTTTTTACTGGTTTATTTATCATTCTCGACCTGGTGAGTATAGATTCTGATTGCAACAGAATAACCCTTGTTATACGATCGTTCAACTAGAACAAACGTACCGTAGGAAAAAATAATGGCCAGAAATCCACGCTACGATATTTTATTCGAATCGGTCCAGATCGGACCTGTGATCGCACCTAACCGCTTTTATCAAACCCCGCATGCCACCGGTATGGGAAACATGAGGCCTAACAGTTCCGCCGCCCTGCGTGCGACCAAAGCCGAAGGAGGATGGGGCGTGGTCTGCACCGAGTATTGCTCGATCCACCCCAGTTCTGATGAAACGCCTTACGCCTATCTCAGCATCTGGGATGACGATGACACCGAGCAACTGGCGGTTACCTGTGCTGCGATTCAAGATCATGGCTCACTGGCAGGGATCGAACTCTGGCATGGCGGTTATCACTCGAACAACCGTGGCACTCGAGAAACCGCGCTTGCACCCACGGCCGGATCGGCTATTCACGTCGGACCGGCACAGGTTAAAGGTATGGATCTCAAAGATATCAGTACCTTTCGCAGCTGGCACCGTGCCGCTGCAGAGCGCGCTCAACAAGCAGGATTCGATATCATTTATGTTTATGCCGGGCACGATTACCTGCCCTTTCAGTTTCTATCGCCGCTTTCCAATCAACGTCATGATCAATACGGCGGCAGCCTCGAAAACAGGGCTCGACTATTACGTGAACTTATCGAAGACACGCGTGCAGCGGTGGGTGACCGTTGCGCGGTTGCGGTACGCCTGGCGATTGATGAATTACATGGCGAGCATGGGATAAGCAGTTCCGGGGATGGCCGCAGGATTATCGAGTATCTCGGAGAGTTGCCTGACCTGTGGGATATCGCGCTCGGTGGCAGCCTCGGCAACGACTCCTGCAGTTCACGTTTCTCGGCAGAAGGCTACCAGGAACGGTATGCCGGTAGCGTGAAAAATTTGACTTCGAAACCGGTAGTCAATGTAGGTCGTTTTACGTCACCGGATACCATGGTCGGCCAGATAAAACGTGGCGTACAAGATTTTATTGGCGCCGCGAGACCATCGATAGCCGACCCATTTTTACCGTATAAAATCGATCAGGGCCTCGAGGATCAGATCCGCGAATGTATTGGTTGCAATATATGTCGCTCGGCGAACAACGAAGCTGCACCGCTACGCTGCACGCAGAATCCGACCATGGGCGAGGAATGGCGCCGTGGCTGGCACCCGGAATTTATACCCCCGGCAAAATCGACCGCTTCGATGCTGGTGGTCGGCGGCGGTCCGGCAGGACTGGAAGCTGCACTGAGCCTGGGTCGTCGAGGGCATCGTGTAGCACTTGCCGAGGCAACTACAGAACTCGGTGGACGGGTTATCAACGAAGCGAGCCTGCCCGGTCTGCAAAACTGGATTCGGGTGCGTGATCATCGCGCCTATATGCTTGGCCAGATGGACAATGTCGATATCTACCTGCGCAAGTAGATTGACAGCGCAGGATGTCAGCGAATTTGAAGCTGACGCGATCGTGGTAGCGACAGGTAGTCGCTGGCGCCGGGACGGACTCGGCGCCACAGTGCGTTCTGCCTTGCCGATTGAAGATCACCAGGGAATCTTTACGCCAGATGACATTTTTGCTGGTGCTGAAATCGAAGGTGATATTCTGCTTTACGATGACGAACACTACATGATGGCGGGAGCGCTGGCAGAAAAATTCTTACTCGCCGGCCACCGCGTAAAATATCTGACGCCGGCTGCCACAATTTCTAGCTGGACCGCGATGACCGATGAACAGGAATTTATCCAGGCCAGGTTGTTGTCGATGGGAATCGAAGTCGGCTTTACACAAAAAATAGAGCGTGTTGCTGAGGGTATTTTGAATACCAGCTGCATCTATAGCGGCAATTCATTCACGCATGATTTTAGCAATCTGATTCTGGTCACCGGGCGCAAACCTGATGACGAATTGTTTAACGAGCTGGCGATAACCGCAGTCAGAGTCGGCGATTGCCTGGTTCCCTCAAGCATTGCCGACGCGGTTTATGCAGGGCACAAGTTTGCACGTGAGTATGGCGAAGATCCAGCCCAACTGGTCGCCAAACGTGAACGCGCAATGATACAAACGACCTTAACCCAAACATTTAAAGGTTAATGCCATGACTACAAAAAGCCGTCGGCGCAGCACCCGTAATCCTCGCGTTTCAGGTTCGATTGCGCAACTGCCGTGGAAAACTTTGCGCTATCAACACGCCCCTCACGAACTGTTAAGCAGCGATGCGATCGAGACGATTCACCAGGCCGGTTTATCCATACTGCAGGAAACCGGTATGGTCATTCTCTCCGCCAACGCACGCCAGCGATTCAGCGCAGCAGGTTTCGAAGTTAACCATGAATCAAACCTGGTCCGCTTCGATTCCGAGCTGGTCGAAGCCCTGGTCGCCAGGGCACCTGCGTCTTTCACTTTGCGCGCACGCAATCCGGAGAAGAATGTAAAGCTCGGCGCAGGTCATGCCGTATTCGCCTCGGTAGGTGGGCCAGCCTACGTCATGGATAACGACCGCGGACGACGCAATGGCAGCTATGCGGAGATGTGCGATTTCCTGCGCCTGGTGCAAAGCCTCGATATCCTGCATCAGGAAGGCGGTGGCGGTTTCGAAGCCATGGACCTGCCGGCCGCCAGCCGCCACCTGGACCTGTTTTACGCACAATGTACCCTGCTCGATAAAAACTGGCTGCCCTGGACCATGGGACGCGCGCAAACTCTCGATGCAATCGAAATGGTTGCCATCAGCCTCGGTCTTAAGCCTGCCGATTTAGTCGACTCGCCGGCTTTATGCGGCATCATCAATACCAATACGCCACTGCAGCTCGATATTCCGATGGCCGAAGGGTTAATCACCATGGCCGAATTCGGACAGGCAGTTGCGATTACACCCTTCACCCTGGCCGGTGCGATGGCGCCGGTAACCCTGGCCGGAGCCCTGGCCCTGCAGCATGCCGAAGCCATGGCCGGCATCGCCCTTACCCAGATCGTTCGACCCGGCAGCCCGGTTCTATATGGTGGATTTACATCAAACGTCGATATGAAAACCGGTTCACCTGCTTTTGGTACGCCCGAATACCTGCAGGCCGCCCAGGCTTCCGGTCAACTGGCGCGACGCCTCGGGGTGCCCTTTCGCTCGAGTAATGTCAACGCCGCAAACAGCCCGGATGCTCAATCCGCCTATGAAAGCTGTTTATCCTTATGGGGCGCGATTAGCGGACAGGCCAATTTGATCAAACATGCCGCCGGCTGGCTGCACGGCGGTTTGACCGCGTCACTGGAGAAATTGATTATCGATGCCGAAATTTTACAAATGGTAGCCGCGAGTCTCGAACCCTTCGAAGTGAGCAAGGAAACCATCGCCCTGGAAGCGATCGCTGAAGTCGGTCCCGGAGGGCACTTCTTCGGTAGCCCACATACGATGGCAAGATATGAAAGTGCTTTCTACGCACCAATACTTTCCAACTGGGACAACCACGAAACCTGGCTGGAAGCGGGTTCGATCAATGCCGAGCAACGCGCCAACCAGATATGGAAGCAGTTGTTGCAGGAGTACCAGCAGCCGGATATCGATCCTGCCATAGACGAAGCCCTGAGAGATTATATGGAGCGGCGAAAACGTGAAATCGGCTAATGTTTAGCGGTTCCCAATCGGGGTGAGACTCGGCCATTTCGTTGATATTGTCGGTCGATTCGTGTTACAACAGACGCACGATGAGGTTATATAACAGGCTATTTTAAAAAGCACATAACAGAAATCATCCCGACAACAAATAACATATATCGCTAACCACAACCAAACCTGAGGTATCAACACAAATGGTGGACATCAAAGATCTCGAAAAAGCGGCGAAAGAAGGCAAACTCGATCGACGTGAATTTATCCGACGTGCCGGCGCACTGGGTCTGGCTGCTCCGTTTGCAGCCAGCCTGTTGACTCAATCTGTACACGCGGCCATGCCCAAGCGTGGCGGCAGGTTCGTGATGGGCAGCGCACATGGCTCGACGACCGATTCGCTCGACCCCGGCAGCCATGAAAACGGATTTATGACGAATACCGTATTCGCATACGCCAACCACCTGTTCGAAACCGACAACACCGGGAAACTGGTGCCAGAGCTGGCGGAATCCTTTGATGCCAACAAAGATGCCACCGTATGGGTCATCAAACTGCGCAAGGGCGTCGAATTCCATAACGGTAAATCGATGACTGCCGACGACGTTATTGCGTCGCTGAATCATCACCGTGGCGAAGATTCGAAGTCGGCGGGCAAGTCACTACTCGACCCGATAACCGATATGAAGAAAACCGGTACCCACGAAGTAACCTTCACGCTGAGTGCCGGTAACGCTGACTTCCCGGTCATCCTGAGCGACTACCACTTTGCGATCCTGCCCGATTTCGAAGGCAAGGCGGACTGGCAGGCCGGCTTCGGTACCGGTGGCTATATCATCGATCGTTTCGAGCCGGGCGTGCGCGCCACTTTCAAGCACAACCCGAATTACTTCAAGGCTGGTCGCGCCCATTTCGACGAGGTCGAAATCATTTCGCTGGTCGACACCACCGCACGCCAGAACGCAGTCATGAACCAGGAAGTGCATGCCATCAACCGCGTCGACCCGAAAACGGTTCACCTGCTCGGCCGCAACCCGAGCCTCAGTATTCTCGAGGTCACCGGCACCTTGCATTACACCTTTCCGATGCGCGTTACGCAGGCGCCATTCGACAACTATGACCTGCGCATGGCGGTTAAGCTGTCAGTGGATCGCGAAGCACTGTTGAACAAGATTCTGCTGGGTCATGGCGCGATAGGCAACGATCATCCGATATCGCTTTCAAATCCCTATCACAACGGTGAAATGGCACAGCGTACCTACGACCCTGACAAGGCCAGATTTCACCTCAAGAAGGCGGGTATGGAGGGCGTTAAGCTCGATCTCGGTACTTCCGAAGCCGCCTTCTCCGGTGCGGTCGATGCCGCGCTGCTGATCAAGGATTCAGCCAGCAAGGCTGGGCTCAACGTTAACGTCGTACGCGAGCCCAAGGACGGCTACTGGTCTAATGTATGGAACAAGAAAGCCTGGTGTGCCTGTTACTGGGGTGGCCGTCCGACCGAGGACTGGATGTTTACCGCGGCTTACGTGGCCGATGGTAACTGGAACGACACCGACTGGAGAACCGGCCCGGCTGCGGATAAATTCAACAAGCTGGTGGTTGCGGCTCGCTCTGAACTGGATACTAATAAGCGTCGCGAAATGTACTATGAGTGCCAGAGCCTGGTCAGCGATGACGGTGGCGCCCTGATCCCGATGTTCGCCAACCACATTCACGCGGTCAGCAAGAAGGTGGCTCACGATGAGCAGGTCGCAGGCAACTGGGAATACGACGGTTCCAAGGCTATCGAACGCTGGTGGTTCGCATAAAGCAATAAGAAAAGGGGGTAATGGGCTACGGCCCATTACCCTTATACCAATAATATTTAGTCAACTATTCAATTACGGTTGATTGAAAAGAAAAGTTAGTTGGAGGGGGGAGCACAGTGCATCCAGTAGTCCGCACCATACTGCAAAGACTTGGCCTTGGTTTGGTCACGCTCTTTGTGGTCTCATTGATCTTGTTCAGCTCGATTGAATTCCTGCCGGGTGACTTTGGCGAAGCGGTGCTCGGACAGGCAGCCCTGCCGGAAACCGTTGCTGCATTTCGCAAGGAGCTCGGTCTCGATCTGCCGATCCACGAACGTTATTTCGACTGGCTGGGCGGCATCCTGACCGGCGATATGGGCAACTCCTTCTCGGGTCGCGGTTCGTCGGGAGGTTCTGACCGCTCGCGACCGGTGATCGAATTACTGGCACCAAGGCTCGCCAACACGCTGTTCCTGGCATCGATGGCGGCCATCATTTCGGTACCGCTGGCGCTGTTTCTCGGCATTACCGCGGCGCTTTACCGAAATTCCTTTTATGACCGCGCTGTTAATGCACTGACCTTGACCACGATTTCGTTTCCCGAATTTTTCGTTGCCTATCTGTTGATTCTGGGTCTGTCTTCGTTTACCAAGATATTCCCGTCGCTCGCCAATATCAGTCCGGATGCGGACTTTTGGGAGCGGGTCTATTTGACCGCCCTGCCCGCGTTGACGCTGACACTGGTTATCGTCGCCCACATGATGCGCATGACGCGAGCGGCGATTATTAACCTGATGGCGAGCCCCTATATCGAAATGGCGGAACTCAAAGGCGCCTCCAAATCGGAAATCATTTTACGCCATGCCTTACCCAACGCCTGGGCGCCGATTGTTACGGTAATTGCCTTCAACCTGGCTTACCTGGTGGTAGGCGTGGTCGTCGTCGAGGTGGTATTTGTATACCCCGGTGTCGGCCAGCTCATGGTCGATGCGGTTACTACCCGGGACGTACCGGTTGTGCAGGGCTGCGCGATGATCTTTGCGGCAACCTATATCCTGCTCAACCTGTTCGCCGACGTAATCTCGATAATCACTAATCCACGGCTGTTGCATCCACGATGAATAACGAAGACGACATGAATCCCAGCACCGCGGCCGAACTGGCCGACCAGGGATACTCAGCTGCCGCGGAAGTCGGCATGATCAAGGCACGCCGGACAACGTTTGAAAACGTCTGGCGAGGTTTAAAAACCGCGCCACCTACGGCTATATTCGGCCTGACAGTCATCACGACTTATATATTTTTTGCGCTATTCGCTCCCCTGCTGGCGCCATTTGGCGAAGCGGAGATTTTCCCGATGTCCTATGCCCCGTGGAGCGATGAATTCATGTTCGGCACCGACCAACTGGGTCGCGATGTCCTATCCCGCCTCATCTACGGTGCCCGCAACACGGTCGGAATCGCATTCGTGACGACGCTGTTCGCCTTCGTCATTGGCGGCGGCCTCGGGATTACCGCGGCGATCAATAACAACAGCTGGCTCGACAACCTGCTGAGTCGTTCAGTGGATGTTTTGATGGCGATCCCAAGCCTGATCTTTGCATTGATTCTACTATCGATGTTCGGTGCGAATACCCTCAACCTGATCATTATCATCGCGGTACTCGATTCTACCCGCGTATTCCGTATCGCACGGGCGGTGTCGCTAAACGTCGTTGTAATGGATTACGTCGAAGCCGCCAAACTGCGTGGCGAGAAATTGTTCTGGATACTCTACCGGGAGATTCTACCCAACATCATGCCACCGCTGGTGGCTGAATTCGGCCTGCGCTTCTGCTTTGTGTTCCTGACTATCGCGGCACTGTCCTTTCTCGGTGTCGGTATTCAACCACCGACCGCCGACTGGGGTTCGATGGTGCGCGAAACCGCGGGCCTGATCCAGTTCGCCGAATATGATTTCACCGCGGCGATGACGCCGATGTTACCGGCTGCAGCAATCGCGTTACTTACCGTGGCGGTCAATTTCGTGGTCGACTGGTTCCTGCATAAATCCAGCGGGTTGAAGGATTAATAGTTATGACTAACGAAAGAAGCGGACAAAAAGGCGATATCCTGCTCGATATGCGGGACATTGTAATCGACGGTTACAGCGATGATCGCTGGCACGAAATCGTCAAGGGCGTCGACGTGACCCTCAAGCGCGGCGAAATCATGGGATTGATCGGCGAATCCGGTGCCGGTAAATCGACCCTGGGCCTGGCGGCAATGGGATTCGCCCGTCCCGGATGTCGCCTGACCAGCGGGACTATCATGTTCGATGGCATGGACCTGATGAAAACTTCGGAAGAAGATAAACGTGCCCTGCGGGGTTCCCGCATCGCCTATGTCGCACAATCTGCCGCCGCGTCGTTCAACCCGGCACATACGCTGATCGAACAAACCGTGGAAGCCACCGTGCGCCGTGGAATCAAACCGGATGCCGAAGCCAGGGCCGATGCCCGCAAGCTGTATCGGGACCTGCAGTTACCCAATCCGGAATTGATCGGAGATCGTTACCCGCACCAGGTATCCGGTGGCCAGTTGCAACGGGTCATGACCGCGATGGCAATGTCGCCACGTCCCGATCTGATTATATTTGATGAGCCGACTACCGCGCTCGACGTAACTACCCAGGTCGAGGTGCTGGCCTCGATGCGCAAAATTGTCGAACAATTCAATACCGCTGCGATTTACATTACCCACGACCTCGCGGTAGTTGCGCAAATGGCCGACGTCATCAAGGTGCTGCGTTACGGCGAAACCATCGAAGATGCCGATACCCGAACCATGCTGTCACATCCCGAAAAAGAATACACAAAATCATTATGGTCGGTACGTTCGATCGAAAAACCGGAAGAAGTATCGAATGACGTGGTGCTCAGGGTAGATCACGTCGATGCCAGTTACACCGGCAGTGCCAAGGTACTCGATGACGTCAGTATCGAGGTTCCGCGTGGGCACACGGTGGCAATCGTCGGTGAATCCGGCTCCGGGAAGTCTACTACGGCCCGCGCCATAACCGGTTTGCTGCCGCCCTCCAAGGGTCAAATCCTGTTCAACGGCGAACCTTTGCCGCCAATGCTTAAAGATCGCAGTGTCGATCAGTTACAAAAAATCCAGATGATTTACCAGATGGCCGATACCGCGATGAATCCACGCCATACGGTACGTGACATCATCGGCAGACCGCTCGAATTCTACCTGGGGTTAAGGGGAGCCGAACGTGACCGGCGCCTGATGGAACTGGTGGAAATGATCGAACTCAACGAATCGTTTATCGATCGTCTGCCGGCAGAGCTCTCCGGCGGGCAGAAACAACGCATTTGCATCGCGCGTGCACTGGCTGCCGGCCCTGAATTGATCATCTGTGACGAGGTAACCTCGGCGCTCGATCAAATCGTGCAAAAAGGCATTCTGGAACTATTGCTGCGGCTGCAGAAAGAACTCGGCCTGACCTATATTTTCATCACCCACGATATCGCCACGGTGAAAGCAATTTCAGATCAAATCGTGGTGATGCTGGAGGGCCGCGTCGTCGAACAGGGCATGAAGAGCGAAATCCTCGAACCACCTTACCCGGATTACACCAAGCTGCTACTGTCGTCGGTGCCGGAAATGGATCCGGATTGGCTGACAGGCTTGCTAAAAGAGCGCGCCGCCGAGGGAGCCACCAGAGTTTAACCCGCGGGCCCGTGTTTTCGTTTCATTATCTTAACGATGCCCCGATCATCAGTGTCCAGGAGCACCCCGGACTTGATGGCAACGTCAACGGACCATCGCTAATCAGGGCGCCCGAGTGGTTGAACAATCCCCCTGGCAGGTACCTGCTTTATTTCGCGCATCACGAGGGTCGCTCGATCCGGCTCGCGGCCAGTAATCATCTTACCGGACCCTGGCAAACCATCACCCCGGGCGCGCTTGACCTGGAACATAGCATGTTTGCCAGCAACCCCCCCGGCAAGTCACAGCTGCATGCGGAAGCGCGCGCTTTTATCAAGGCCGGCGCCGATGGCAATTATCCCCACATCGCCTCACCCGATGTATGGGTTGATCACGAGACTCAGCAAATTCGGCTCTATTATCATGGGCGGCTCGAAGATGGCCGGCAACGAACCCGGGTTGCTCTTTCGAGGGATGCATTGAATTTTACTGCGCGAATGGAAATAATCGGATCACCCTATCTTAGAATCTTCAGGCATGACGACTGGTTCTACGCGATCGCAATGCCAGGACAGCTTTATCGCTCCCGTGATGGCCTGGGTAACTTCGAAATTGGTCCCCGATTGACTGCTGAACCTGTCCGTCATCACGCATTGCTACGCCATGGCGGCCAGTGGTACGTGTTGTGGACGCGGGTTGGCGATACCCCCGAACGTATATTGCTATCCACGCTGAACACGGCAGCCGACTGGGAGCAGTGGAGATTTGGCGAAACTTTTGAAATTCATCGTGCGCAGAAACCCTGGGAAGGCGCCGACCTGATGCCACGAGCGTCACAGTATGGTGGTTGCATGCAACGGGTAAATCAATTGCGCGATCCGGCGATCTTCGAGGAGGCAGGAAAAATCTACCTGCTCTATGCCATCGCCGGCGAACAGGGCATTGCTATCGGCGAGCTCAAAAAGACATAGTCTCAATCGATCGGTGTGTGATTGAAACTCGGCATTGCCAGAATCGCTGCCATCCCGCCCAGGGTATCGATCATTCTGGCCTGGTCGGCAAAAGCTCGACGATTGACCTCCTCAGGGTCGAGGATTCGAAAAAGCTGCTCGCGTAATTCGGCCAGGATATTCGCATATTCCGGATCATCGGCAAGATTAAGTACTTCACGTGGATCGCTTTCAATATCAAATAGCAATGCCGGGTGCCCTTGCGCAAAATACACGTACTTCCAGCGGCCCTTGCGCAGCATGAAGACTCCACAGGGGCTGCCACCATCGTGATATTCACTCAGGACCGGGCGTTCAGGATCCGGACTCTCAATAAATGCCGGTAAAGGGCGGCCCTGCCAACTGTTTTCAACTGCGATAGTTTCTCCATGCACGGCTTGTTCGATAGTTGCAGCCATATCGGTCAATGAAACCGGGGTATCGTTAATCGAAGGTTTAATTCCAGGACCGCTAAGAGTTAGCGGAATGCCGGCCGAATCTTCATACATGTAGCATTTCCCCCAGATACCATGATTGCCGATCATATCGCCATGATCGCTGGTATAAATTATCCGGGTATTGTCAGCCTGACCCGACCGGTTCAGTGCATCCAGAACTTGCGCGACGTTGTTATCCAGAAAGCTGCATAGTCCGTAATAGTTTTTAAGCCCTTCGATTTCACTGCTACGATCAAAGTAGTCGGCATAGTTCCAGAATTGACGCATTTCGTCGATCACCGAATGTTTTAGTCTTTTGGCCGCATCGCGATCGTAGGGCTGCGGCAATTCCACGTCCCGATATAAATCATAGAATTGCTGCGGTGCCGACAATGGGAAATGCGGGCAGATAAACGATACGAATAATACCCAGGGTTTCGAATCATTTGTCTCGCGCTGTTGCAGCCAGTTGACTGCCGCGGCGGTAATATCTCGATCGTACTGCGTATAACTGGTTTCGCCCGGCCCGAGAATTGCCGCCATCTCGGCCGCATCGGGAAAATTTCCCATCGGCTTACGCAGCAATCCCTGCGGCCAGCCACTGCCGTTATTGGCCAGGTACATCGGCAGTATCTGTTCGCTGAATCCAACGTCGTCGTCCGCCGAGCGATAATGCAGCTTACCGATTGATACCACTTCGTGCCCTTTGTCCCTCAAGCGATGCATCCAGCTTTGCTGCTGCCCGTAGTAAGGTTCTGCCGACGACCAGCAGCCATGCTCGAACACCTGGGTTCCGGTTGCGAAGCTGGCCCGCGCCGATATACAGATCGGCGAAGGCGTATAGGCGTTATCGAAACGTACTCCGCTAGCCGCAAGTTTATCCAGCGTCGGCGTCTGCACCAATGGATTACCGTAGGCGCCCATGACCGAACGGGTATGCTCGTCGGACATCAGTACGATGACATTGTTTCCACTCATAATTGACGTTGCTGGTATTGTAAAATCGATATGCTACTTTATCGCATCCAACAATCAACCAATATATATGCCAGAGCATTGCAACAATCATGAACTCTAAAAAAGACTCCCGAGGGAGCCTTTTTACTCAAGCTAAATCAGCTTATGACAGCTATTTTTCCAGATCTCCTGGTTGGCTTCCATCCATTCCTCGACATCACGTTTGTTGACATCGATTTCGTATAGCATGCCCGCCTGGTGCAATCGAACTCAAACGCGGGTTGAAATTTTTCCGCGTTGATCGATTGTCACATAATCCCCACTGCTAATCTGCGCCATTGCTGCCAGTGATATCTCGAGTACCGGAATTTCCAGATCGTAGAGTCGATTCGCAACCAGCGTGCCGACGCTTATATTGACATCAGCTTCACCGAGCACGAAGGCCAGCGGCCCGCTGCCATTACGCAAGGTTTCGGCAATGCCACCGGGCGTGCCGGCCGATCCCCTGCTCTGCGGGATGAACAGGATACTGCCACCCACCAATTGCTGGAACTGGGGGTGATGAACATCAATTATTTCACCGTTTAGCGGGTTGAATCCACCCCAGAAACTGAGGGTTTCGTCGAGCACCATGGCCGGACCGATCGCGCAACCCGGAATCAGAACCCGGGCCTCGATATTGACCACCGACCGACTCATCCGGCGACCCATTGATCGAGTATTACGTCGCCACTCACCGCCGACTCCACGCACTCGCTCAAACTGCCAATCAATGCTTTCACCGGTAACATGCCAGGCGCGTAATAGGCCCACTTGGCTGAATTGGTCATGATCTTGCCTTGCAGGCCATTGATTGCTGGCGAAAAATAGGTGCAGGTATCGGTAATAATTTTTACTCCTGCCTGTTCCAGTGAGTCTATCCAGCCCTGTTGTCGAGCCTGCTGATGGACGTGTCGACTGGTGGTCAGATAAAACACCAACCCGGGGTGAATACTGCGGCCATTTAATAATTCAACCAGGCGCTCGAACTCGGTGTACGAGAAATGTGGGGTTCCTAGCGCGATGCCGGCCAGGGGCTGATCCGAATTACCGCCGAGCTCAGCGCGCGCCTGTTGCAGGTCGCCAGGGGTTAACTCAATGGTTCTTAGCGGTGGCTGACCCTGAAACGCGATGTCGATAGTGCTGGCCTCAGGCGTTATACCAATGGCATGGAACAGCGGTACGCTACCCGACGAACTGCCGGCCGCACTGATAGCTTTTAAATCGTCTTCATTGATGTCATCCGACAGACCCAGAATAGCAGGCACCAGGTTGCCGTTGTTGCGACCGATAAAGTGCCCGAGCAGGTGATAAAACAAATCGCTGCTGCGAATGGCCTTCGGGATATTGCCAACATCGAATAGAATTTTTGCCGCGCGCGCCTCGTCGCGATGCAATTTACTGTAAGGTACCCGCCCGGTAACTGCCGCACAGACATCGAGAAAATCACCATACTTGTTGGTGCGTGCGCCGATTACCGAATTATAGAAGCTGACCGCATTCGATTCGGAACCGACAATGTGCGCACCCAGTTCGGGTCGGTCAGGCAATTGGTAGGGTGCGCAGGTCCAGACAGGATTACAACCCAGCTTGACATAGGCTTGCATCAACTGCCTGGCCTCGTTCATCTCCCGGCTCGCAAGTGGATCGCGTACCGATAGATCGTTCAATGCCACCAGGCCATTGTTGGTCCAGGAGGGCACGGCCAGCGTCGCACCATGCTCGAGCATAAAATGGACGAAGTCGAGATGTGCACGGCCGCTATAAAAACAGGCATCGATGTGAGCGAAACTGATATCGATCAAACGATCCGCCTGATCGATGTGGGCGGCGGCGACAATGGTTTCCATGGCGAACTGCATGGCCCTGCCCAGCTTGCCGTCGAGGCGGTCCTGATCAAGTGCGGTTAGCTGCAAAACCCTGTTTACCAGTCAATCAACTCGCGCTTACATAAGTAACCGCCGCTTTGCTGTGCGTCAGCCGGGGTTGCCGGTTTGCGGCAGGTTTCGAGCCCCGGATCATGATTGCTGTCAGTTACCGAGACCACCTTGCTTGGATTCATAATCGATACCCATTACTTGAGTTACAGCAGTTTAAGGCATAATCTGCTGCTAATTCTGCTGACATGCAAGGAGAATTTTATGCAAGATCTCGAAACCTGGCTCGAACGCGTTTACCAGGCCGATGGTGAACGTAAAACACTGGATGCACTCTACAACGAATGGGCGAGCGATTATGACCAGCAACTCTGGGCTAGCGGCAATCCTTACATCGCGATAGCGACTGGAATGCTTGGTCGACATGTGCGAGATTTTGACGCCAGAATTCTGGATGTTGGCTGTGGCACCGGTAACATGGCGCAAGTGCTGCACCAGATGGGCTATCACAATCTTGAAGGTCTCGACCCTTCGTCAGGCATGCTCGCGGTCGCGCAAAGAAAGGAAGTGTATGAGCAATTACACCAGCTTTATCTCGACACCAGGGTCGATTTACCTGATGCCCACTATGATGCGGTCGTGGCTGCCGGCGTCCTCACCCACGGACATGCGCCACCTGAATCGCTCGACGGTATCCTCAGACTGGTACGAACGGATGGCATCATCGTTTTTTCACTGTCGACGATCGCGCACGACGAGTACGGCTTCAAACAGAAGATGGCCGAACTCGACGCCGCGGGCCAATGGGAAAAGCTCGATCAGTCGTTACTATTTCGGACCTACCCTTTTTCCGACAAGGAAGCACATTTGCGTCACTGGGTGATGGCCTATCGGAAATGTTAGCCTGGGTTACCAGGTATTTACGCTGACTTACGCGGCTGTTAGCGATCAAATACCGCTTTTTAATAGCTTTTCGCTTTTGAAAATTACATTCTGTTGCCAATTTCAGACAATCAGGCACTAATTACCGAAACTAGAGCTGCAAAATACTTGTCTGAGCATTACTATACGCGCTTGTATTTTGCCGTCGCGCATCCACCTAGCCCCTGTTAGCAGCCGAATCCCTGAATAGTGTCTACACAAACAACAAAACCCGCCAAACCACGTCTTTGGCTTAGAATTCTCATGGTGTTGTTGCTGCTGCTGGCCATCGGCGGAGCCCTGAGTTACAAAAAAATCATGCAGATCCAGCAACAGATTGCCCAGGGTAGCCAGGCTCCACCACCGATAAGTGTGACCGTAGCCACTGCCGAAGCAGAACAATGGGAACGCCAGGTGAAGGCCATTGGCAACCTGGTAGCTTTCCAGGGTGTGGATATCACCACCGAGGTATCCGGTATCATCAAGTCGATAAATTTTGATTCAGGCGATACAGTCAAGGTCGGATCGTTACTGGTCGAACTGGATAATCGCACCGAACTGGCAAACCTGAAATCGGCACGCGCCCAGTTCGAAGCCGACAACAGCCAGTATAATCGTTTAATCAAGCTGAAAGAAAAGTCTTATGCCTCCGTTAACGATATCGATGTGCAGACGTCACTGGTTAACATATCCAGGGCCCAGATCAGTGTCGCCGAGGTGGCACTGGCGAAGAAAAAAATCTATGCACCCTTCTCGGGAAAGCTGGGAATTCGCCAGATCGACCTTGGTCAATATGTCGCACCGGGCACCAATATCGTAACCCTGTTGTCGGTTGACCAGCTGTATCTCGATTTCACCTTACCCGAAGCTAATTTCAAAGACCTGGTTATCGATCAGGCAATCGAATTCAAGGTACGTGCCTATCCGCAGGAGAAGTTTAACGCCAGGGTCGTGACCTGGAATCCGGAGCTGGACGCCAGTACACGTAATATCGCGGTTCGTGCCGTGGTCGACAATTCCAAACGCCTGCTCGCGCCCGGCATGTTCGCCGATATGAATGTTCGCTCCAAACGCAAGGTATCGGTGTTGACGATTCCCGAAACCGCCATCTTCTACAATATTTATGGCGAAGCGGTATACATACTCGAACGAACCGAAAATGCCGATGGTCAGCTTGAAGACAACTACCGGCTGGCGGCACGACAGGTCTCTGTAGCCTATCGCAGTAAAGGAACCGCCGGTGTCGTAAGCGGTCTCGAAGCGGGTGACATCGTGGTTACCGCGGGCCAGCTCAAGTTGTACCCGAGTCTGCCGGTCGTCATCGTCGACGACGTACCCGAATACCAGGCCAGCCAGCAGTAAGCAGTCATGCTGACGGATTATTTCATCAAGCGTCCGGTGCTGTCACTGGTGATCAGCACCATGATCGTACTACTTGGCGCGCAGGCTTTTTTCGATACCCAGGTACGCCAGTACCCTGAACTGGAAACCTCCATAATCTCGATAACCACGGCTTATCCCGGGGCCAGCGCAGAACTGATTCAGGGTTTCATCAGCACCCCGATCCAGCAGGTGGTATCGAGTACGGAGGGAATCGATTTCGTACGCTCCAGCAGTAGAAACAGCGTCTCGGTTGTGGAAGTGCACATGAAGTTAGGCGTCGATGCCGACGTCGCATTGACCGAAGTGAGTACCAAGGTCGGCTCGATCCGCGGTGAATTACCGGTAGAGTCGGAAGACCCGGTTATCGCCAAACAGTCGGCGGAAGGTTTCGCCCTTGCTTACTATAGTTTTTATAGCGAAACCCTGTCCGACGTAGAGGTTACCGACTACCTGCTGCGCACGATTCAACCCGCATTATCCACCGTCAAGGGGGTCGCGCAGGCTGAAATCCTGGGTGGCAAAACCTACTCGATGCGGGTGTGGATGGACCCGGTCAGAATGTCTGCGCACAGGGTGTCTGCAGCGGATATCGTCAAAGCCATCGGTGCTGAAAACTACCAGTCGGCGGCCGGCCAGACGCGCGGCCAACTGGTACAGACCGATGTCAACGCGGTCACCGATACCGGCGACCCCGATATCTTCAAACGGTTTATTATCAAGGATGAAGGCGATAACAAGGTCCGCCTTGGAGATGTGGCCGATATCGAGCTCGGCGCCGAAAACTATGACTCACTCATAATGTTTGACAACGTACCGTCGATTTACATCGGTATCAACGGTACTACCGATGGCAATCCACTAACCACGATCAAACTGGTAACCGCCGAACTCGAAAAACTGAAAAAGTCATTTCCGCCAGGACTCAATGCTGCCGTCGCTTACGATTCCACTGAATTTATCGAGGCATCGATCAACGAAGTAATTTTCACCCTGGCGCAGGCTGCGCTGATCGTGGTGATAGTGATTTTCCTGTTCCTGGGCTCGTTCCGTTCCACCCTGATCCCGCTGGTCACGATTCCATTGTCGATTATCGGCGTACTTTTTTACATGCAGATCATGGGATACTCGATCAACCTGCTAACGCTGCTGGCGATGGTGATGGCAATCGGCCTGCTGGTTGATGACGCGATCCTGGTGGTGGAAAATATCTACCGGCATATCGGCGAAGGCCTGCGCCCGATGCAGGCCGCACTGCAAGGCGCTCGCGAAATCGCCAAGCCGGTAATTGCCACCACGATCGTACTCTGCGTAGTCTACGCGCCGATCGGCCTGCTCGGTGGCCTTACCGGGGTGTTATTCAAGGAATTTGCCTTTACACTGGTCGGCACAATCATCATCTCGACCATTATCGCCCTGACCCTGTCGCCGATGATGTGTTCGCGCCTGCTTCAACCCACGATTGCCAACAACGCTTACGCCCGCTATATCAGCAACCAGTTCGAGAACCTGCACCGTGGTTATGAAAACCTGCTCGCCAGTTCCCTGCAGACACGCTCGGTCACGGTTTTATTCGTGATTGGCGTGGTGGTGATGCTGGTAGTAATGTTTCGCTTTATCCCGAACGAACTCGCCCCCGAGGAAGACCAGGGTGTGATTTTCGTTGTCTCGCAGGCGCCGGATCACAGTAGTATCGATTACCTGAACAAATACACGGCACCCTACATCGATATATTCCGTGAATATGAAGATGAGTATGAATCGTCGTTTATGGCGAACGGATTTGGTGGGCCAACGGTATCCTTCGCCGGCATGCTGCTCAAACCCTGGGAGGAGCGCAGCCTGTCGTCGATGCAGATGAAACCTCAAATCCAGATGGCGCTTAATCAACAACCCGGATTACAGAGTTTCGCCTTCAATCCGTCGCCATTGCCAGGCGCCAGCGGCAACACCGCCGTAGAATTCATTCTCAAGACTCAACAGAGCTACGACCACCTCTATGGCGTGGTCCAGCAGGTCCTGAACAAAGCCCGCGAGAGCGGCAAATTCCGTTTTATCAAGAGCGATTTTAATTTCAGCAAACCGGAAATCCGGGTCACCATCGATCGCGAACGCGCGGAATATATGGGCATCTCGATGAGTGAAATCGGCCAGACGCTGGGGGTTATCCTGGCCGAAGGATATGTCAGCCGCTTCAACCTGGCGGGACGTAGTTACAAAATCATACCGCAAGCGCGCAGCGAAGATCGTCAGAATGCCGAAATTGTTGGTCAATACTACGTCTATACCGATGCCGGCGAGCAGATCAGCCTGTCGTCGCTGGTTGACATCGCTTATACCTCGGTACCGCCTGAACTGGTGCAGTTCCAGCAACAAAATGCCGCCAAGATCGATGCTGTCCCGGCCGTACCACTGGGTGAAGCCCTGCAAATACTGCGTGACATAACCGAGCAGGTCGCACCCGCCGGTTATACCTTCGACTACCAGGGACAATCCCGCCAGTTAATCCAGGAGGGTTCGGTGTTGGCACTGACCTTCGGCTTTGCGATCGTTGTGGTTTTTCTGGTTCTGGCCGCCCAATACGAAAGCCTGCGCGATCCGTTTATCATCCTGACCACGGTACCGCTGGCCATGTTTGGTGCGTTGATTCCGATGTTTCTCGGGCAGGTATCGTTGAATATCTATAGCCAGGTTGGCCTGATTACGTTGATTGGACTGGTCAGCAAGCATGGTATTCTGATCGTCGAATTTGCCAATGAAATGCAGAAAAACGATAACCTGTCGCCGGTCGAAGCCGTCATCAAGGCCGCTTCCATCCGCCTGCGTCCAATCCTGATGACTTCGTTTTCAACCATTATCGGTATCATGCCGCTGGTGATTGCCAGTGGTGCCGGAGCTGCAAGCCGACAGTCGATTGGTATCACCATTGTTTCCGGATTTGCAATCGGCACGCTGTTCACGCTGTTTGTACTGCCGGTTATTTACACTTTCTTCGCCGCCGACCACCGTCCTGAAGTGCGCGATGAAACTCTTCTCGCCGAACGGCTAGTCTAGCGTCTCGCGTAAAAGGGCCGACTCGGCAAGTACCCACTCGCGAAACGCGGCTACTTTGGCTATGCGTGCCTTGTGCGGTGACGTCACCAGGTGATAATTCATTTTCACCGGCAGGCGCGCGCTAAATGGCTGCACCAGGTTACCCGCGGCGATCTCCGGTTCAGCCATAACACTCGCTAAAAGTGCGACACCCTGCCCGTCCATGGCCGCCTGAAACAGCAAATCTGACTGGTTGAAATAGATCCCGTGAGAGGAATCGACGTCTTTCGCATCGACGACTTTTAGCCACATCGCCCAATCAGGCCAGCCCGCATCAAATCCAGCGTAATTACTATGCAACAATGTAAAATTCTTCAGATCAGATACTTTTCTTAGTCCATCACCCTGGCGCATTAGAGCCGGGCTGCATACCGGAATGAGATCGAAGGAAAACAAAAACACCGTGTCCAGTTGCGGATACACCCCGTCACCAAAACGAATACCGACATCGATATCCTCATGCATGAAATCCACCAGTCGATCGGAAGTATCGATGCGTACATCGATATGCGGATGCAATGCCTTGAAACGGGCCAGTCGTGGAATCAACCACTTGGATACAAAAGACGGCGCCGAGGTGATCGTTAGCGGTCCATCGCTGCGCGCCCGATGCAGCTGGCTGATCGCTTCGTTGAACTGTGTAAATCCAGCACTGATCATTGGCAAAAACAGTTGTCCGGCATCGGTCAGTACGATGGCCCGATTCATGCGTTTAAAAAGCTTTATTTCAAGAAATTCTTCCAGCATACGAATTTGCTGACTAATCGCACCCGGAGTGACATTCAACGCCTGCGCGGCCTCGGTAAAGCTTAAATACCGGCCTGCGGCGTCAAATGCCTGCAGGGACTTCAATGGTGGCAATCTATTCATGTTAGTTTTTCTTAACTGAAAGTAAAAATATATCGTTTGTGAATGCCGATATCAATGCCTATATTGCGTATAAACCAGATCGACCCATTCAACTTCGGATAAGGATTACTAAAATGAAACTACTTCAACTCGCAGTCGCATCGATAGTCGATGCCAACACAGGTTACGGGCTGGCGCATAGTGGCGGCAGAATTGATTACTCAGCGCAAGCCCGCAACGGACGCAGCATTCGAGGGAAATCAATTGTGGCTCTGTACGCTCTGCTCAAAGACCAGCTGAGCAAAGCTATCTCCAGGTACCGCGAACAGGTTAAGCAACGTCGCCAGCTTGGGGCACTCGGCCAACTGAATGATCACCTGCTGCGAGACATCGGGCTCTCCCGGGGCGATCTAATCGCCGCGGAACTGGGCCAGGTGACCCTGGCTCAGCTCGATGCACAGCGCCACAACAACAAGCAGAATGAATTACCGGATTCGACGACCGCTGGCCGAGTCGACCAGCAAACTCTACAGCTGAATGCCGTCAATGAAGCAATTTATACCAGGGCAAAATGTGCATGAAAATAAAGCCGGGAATCGGAGCTAATACGGGCTCCGATTCCTCAGCGCTGTAACACTTCGCTAACCCAGCTATTCACCAGGTAACGCGCAATCGAATCTCGCCTGGGCAGGCAGAACTGGCCTTTATCATCGCCCCACTCGCCAAATTCCTGCAATTGCTCGGCCTCGAACCAGTAGGCTTCTTCGATTTCAACACCATCTACGACAATATCGGTGGTCAGGGCTCTGGCTCTGAATCCGAGCATGATTGAAGATGGAAACGGCCAGGGCTGAGAAGCCTGGTACTCGACATCTCCCACCCTGATGCCACATTCCTCGAAAACTTCTCGTGCTACGGTTTCTTCCAGGCTTTCCAGTGGATCGACAAATCCCGCAAGGGTCGACATCATGCGAGTCGGAAAACGCGAGTTACGCGCCAACAGGCAACGTGGTTTTGCCGGGTTAGAACAATCTTCTACCAGCATGATCACTGCCGGGTCGGTGCGCGGGAAATGCATACGCCCACAACTACTATCGCTACAGCGACGCATGTGACCGCCATTTTCGCTTGACGTAGGACTGCCGCAGGCACCGCAGAAACGGTGGTGCCGATTCCAGAACACCAGACCACGCGCATAGGCAAGTTGTGCCGCCTGCTGGGCTTCGAGCAACCAGCCAACATCGCGCAAATCGACAAATTCGTTATCGCTGACATAGGTTTCAAGGACATCATCGTGATAGGCTGAAACATCAAGCGCAAACAGGGGTCCGCTATCGTCCAGTCCGAGAAATATGAACTGTTCGAGGTTTTCGTTCAGCCTGGCAATTTCAACCCCGGGGATATGCACAATTTGCGGGGTTTCAGCGTCGCGATTGTCCCAGCTCATCAGGCTTTTATCATGCTTCAACATAAAAACCCGACAATGCCGCCGCATCCATTGCTGTTCAAGCCATTGTCGATCTTTGCGTGATTCGCTGGCACGATCAAGCATCATTTCACGGTAATAAATCACCGCGGCAGCATAACACGAATGACCGTGACTACCCGCGTGAGCATTACGGGGACTGCAAACGCCTCAGGACGGATTTTGCTTGCGGTATTCCTTGATTGCGGCTTCGAGTTCATCAAACTCGTCGCAGCCAAAAAAACACTCTTTATCCAGGACCTGGAGCCGCTCCTCGGCCTTTTCAGGCTGCCCCAATTGCAGGTAAAGCTCGCCCAGGTACTCGTTGGCACCTCGATGTTGCGGATCTATGCTCAGCGCCTGCTGGTAGTAATCCATGGCAATATCAAAATGCTTCAGCTTGCGCTGACTGTAGGCCATCAGGTTCAGCATATCGGCGTTATCCGGATCTTCACGCAACGCCTCGCCCAGCTCGGTAATCGCCTGCTGATAGTTCTCGTTTTCGATCAGTTCATGGAAGGGCTTCAGCGGCGAGTCCTTCTTGCCGTAGCCACCTTCAGCATGAGCTGGTAGCAGACCAGAACCGGTAATCACCAGTGCCATGAAAAAAATTACTAAATTTCGCATAATTTCACCTCAAATATTAAACCAGACTGGATCTATTAAGTTCCCGTCAGCGGTGCTAGATAATCACTGCCTTAGATCTGAGTTCTTCCATCTGCTGTTCGTCCAGACCCAACAAACCTTCAAGTACTTCACGATTATCATGTCCCAGCTCTACACCCGGCCAACGCGTGGCGCCTGGCGTGCGCGATAGTTTGGGCACTATCGCCGGAATTTTTAATGGCTGGCCATCTATTTCAACCGTTTCGAACAATCCTCGAGCGTTGAAATGTTCGTCCTTAAGCATATCTTCAACATTGTAGATCGGTCCGGCGGGCACGCGCGCCTGATCGAGCAGCTCGAGCAGGTAGACCGAATCATGCGCGGCACACCATTGCGTCAACACCGTATCGATCTCAAGCTCATGTTCTACCCGCCCCTGATTTGAGGCTAAGCGCGGATCTTCAGCCATCTCGGGGTGCCCGGCCGCCACCATCAGTCGCTGGAAAATCGAGTCTCCGTTGCCGCCAATCACAATATACTTGCCATCGCTGCAGCGATAAGTATTGGTCGGCACAATTCCGGTAACAGTACTGCCCGAGGGTTGCGCGAATAACGCCATTGCCATCGAACTCCGGAACGACCGCCTCCATCAGGTTGAACATTGATTCCACCAATGCCACATCGATCACCTGTCCGGTACCACTGCTTTGCTTCTCAAGCAGTGCCAGCACAATCCCAAGCGCGGCGTGGATACCCGAAATCGTATCCCCGATACTGAGATTGGGTCGCACCGGCGCTTCTCCAGGGTGACCGTTGACGTAACGGAAACCGCTCATGCCTTCGCATACCGAGGCAAAGCCCGGTTTGCTGGCATAGGGACCATCCTGGCCATAACCGGATATACGCGCGTACACCAGTCCCGGATTACTCTCACTGAAATCATTCGGTCCCAGACCCCATTTCTCGACCACACCGGGGCGGAAGTTTTCAATCACCACATCCGCTTTTTCGATCAATTGGCGCACCAGTTCGATGCCCTGGGTAGTCTTCAAATCAATCGTTACGGATTTCTTGTTACGCGCCAGCGAACGCCACCATAACGAGGTATCACCGCGCATTTCACGCCACCGCCGAATCGGATCGCCACCATTTGGCGGTTCGATCTTGATGACTTCGGCACCAAAGTAACCAAGCATACAGCCGGCAAACGGGCCCGCCAGTAACTGGCCCAGTTCGATAACACGATACCCGGCGAGCGGTCCTGATGGATTCATAAATGCCTCGAGCCTGAAGTTCTAACCGGGGAAATACTACGCAGGAAAATCGATCATGACCAGCCGAAAGCGATGATCTGGACTTATTCAGTATTGGTAGGATCCGGTGTACGGCAGCGTTTATCGTTTACAGCCTGAGGAATCACAATGCAGCCCACCGAAATGCCCCAACAATCCGACAACAGGCTTATCGGGTTTTTAACCGCGAATTTGATTGTGAAACCCTGGTCGCATCCGGAATTCGGGATAGTAAACTGCGCCTTGCTTCCGTGAAGGCCTCGATGGTGAAGCCGTTGACTGGGCGAGCACGCGAATGGTGCAACGCGACGTTAAGGCTTTTCTAACACAAATCGAGTGCATCATCGAGACGATTCAATTACCATAAATCGTCACCCTTGAGTTAGCATTATGTCACCAGTAGTACTCGCCGATTCCGGCAGCGCAGCAAAAATATTTGTGCTCGATACCAACGTCTTGATGCACGACCCCTCGGCCCTCTTCAAGTTCCAGGAACACCACGTGTACCTGCCGATGACGGTGCTCGAAGAACTCGACAATGCCAAGCTCGGGGTATCGGAGGTTGCGCGCAACGTGCGCCAGACCAACCGCTTTATCGATGAATTGCTGACCGCGCAAAAAGAGGTCGTGATCGAGGAAGGTCTGCAGTTAAACAAGTTCACCGCGGCGGAAGAACCCTACAAGTGCAGCGGTCGCCTGTTTTTTCAGACCGAGGCACATGATGGCAATTTACCGAAATCGCTACCCGGCAACAAGAACGACAATTCGATTCTGAATACGATCATATCGCTCAGGGATGACGTCAAGGATCACGAGATCATCCTGATATCCAAGGATATCAACCTGCGCATCAAGGCCACAATACTCGGTATCAAGACCGAGGACTATGCCAACGATCGGGTAATCGATGATCTCGATTTGTTATTCAGCGGTTCCTGCCAGCTCGCTGGCGATTTCTGGGAAGCCCATGGCAAGAAGATCGAAAGCTGGCAGGAAGAAGGCAAGGCCTACTATGAAGTCGGCAGCCTGAACGACGAAGAATGGTATCCCAATCAGTTCGTCTACATCGACAGCGAATTCGAAGCCATCGTGCGCAAGAAGAATGAAAACGGTTTCCTGATAGAAGTTTGTCAGAACTATTATGGTCAACGGCATTCAGTGTGGGGCATTACCGCCCGTAATCGCGAACAGAATTTCGCACTGAACCTGCTGATGGATCCGGAAATTGATTTCGTCACGCTGTCCGGCAGCGCTGGCACCGGCAAGACCCTGCTGGCGCTGGCGGCGGGTTTGACGCAAACGCTGGATCAGGGATTGTACAAGGAAATCATCATGACTCGCGTGACCATTCCGATCGGCGAAGACATTGGTTTTCTGCCGGGCACCGAAGAAGAAAAGATGACTCCGTGGATGGGGGCGCTGATGGATAACATGGAAGTGCTGACCGGTAGTGATCAAAAAGACTCCTGGGAACAGGCCGCGACCAATGACCTGCTGCGCAATCGCATCAAGATTCGCTCACTCAATTTCATGCGCGGGCGTACTTTTCAAAACAAGTACATCATCATCGACGAAGCACAAAACCTGACCTCAAAGCAAATGAAGACCCTGGTTACGCGCAGCGGCACCGGCACCAAGATCGTTTGCCTCGGTAACCTCAAGCAAATCGACACCCCTTACCTGACCGAGACTACCTCGGGCATGACTTACGTGGTCGATCGTTTCAAGCACTGGGAGCACAGTGGACATATTACGCTGATGAATGTCGAACGCTCACGCCTCGCCGATTACGCTTCCGAAATGCTTTAGGGTGACTTCGACTCTCGCCGACCTGGACGCTCGGGGTCACAAGCGCAACGAGTTGCTAATCGGCGAGAGTAATGCCGGTGGTGTCAGGTGGTGGTGGCTCCGGATCTTTCCTGGTAGAGCCAAGATCACTGCCGACGGGCGCGATATCCAGACCGGTTATGTCGATCTGGGGCGCTTCGGGTTCGGTGTAAGAATCCTGTAATTCACTACCAACCGGTGCGATAGATACAGCCAGGTCTTCTATTTGATCCCCGGTAATTCCAAGCGGGTCGGTTTGCGGCGGCGATTCAACTTCACCGTCATAACTCGTCTCGTATTCTGCTGATGATGCTGTGGAAGCAACTGCAGATTGAGCCGGAGCGACAGCTGCCGCCGTGGTTTCAGCTTGCGCTGTGGGCGCCGCACCACTCAACGAACTCACTTCGCACTCGGCGCCGGCACGATTAAGCGCTGTCTGGTACTTGGCCGCGGTGGCCTGATCGATATTTTTCTTGATCACGATGCGTTTGCCGGAAAACAGTTGTGCCAGTTTGGCATCATCGGCGTTGAAAATTTTACCTACCCTGGCTTTAACTTCATCCAGATTCGCGCCTTCACTGATCTGACCGGAAAATGCGACTTCGAATAATTGATCACTCATGTCATGATTCTCCTTGCTGCTGCACTATACTATAGAACAAATTTCAACACCTTGAACGATGACTAAAAACACTGCAATAACCCGGCTCACACCCCATGGCAAGATGGACATCCTGTCACGGCTCGAAGTAAATCAACTCAGGCAGGGCAACCAGGACGATGGCCTCTATGATACCTTTCGCCGTTGCTCGCTTGCGGTGTTAAATGTAGACAGTACCACCGACGATGCCCGCGAAGTGATGGAGCAATACCATGACTTCGAAATTCGTGTGATACAGCAGGAACGAGGGGTCAAGCTCGAAATCGAAAATGCACCCGCAAGCGCATTCGTCGACGGCGAGGTTATTACCGGTATCCAGGAACAGTTATTCACGGTGCTGCGCGATATCTCGTATGTGAAAAACAAGATAGCGTCTAACCAGATTTTCGATACCGACAGCAGTGAAGGCATCACCAACGTGGTGTTTCATATCCTGCGTAACGCGCGCCTGCTGGTTGCAGAAACCGAACCTAACCTGGTGGTTTGCTGGGGTGGCCACTCGATTAGCCGTGTCGAGTATGATTATTGCAAGCACGTGGGCTACCAGATCGGTCTGCGCCATCTGAATATCTGCACCGGTTGCGGTCCCGGTGCCATGAAAGCGCCGATGAAGGGTGCTGCAATCGGGCACAGCAAGCAACGCATCGACCGTGGCCGTTACGTCGGCCTGACCGAGCCCGGCATAATCGCCGCTGAATCACCCAACCCGATCGTCAACGAACTGGTAATCCTGCCTGATATTGAAAAACGCCTCGAAGCGTTCGTGCGAGCCGGCCACGGCGTCATCGTGTTTCCCGGTGGAGTCGGTACCGCCGAAGAAATCCTCTATATCCTCGGCATCCTGCTGAATCCGGAAAATCGACACGTCCCTTTTCCATTGATTCTGACGGGTCCGGCCGGTTCGAGTGATTATTTCAGGAGGATCGACGAATTCATCAAACTCACGCTTGGTCGAGAGGCACAGGAGCACTACACGATCATCATCGATGACCCAACCAAGGTAGCCCGTGAAATGGCGGCCGGGCTTGAATCGGTGCGCAATTTCAGACGCGAGCATGCCGATGCCTACTACTTCAACTGGATTCTGAACATCGATCACCAGTTTCAAAGAACATTTGATCCAGACCATGAGAATGTCGCCGCGCTCAATCTCACCCGTGATCAACCGGTACATTTGCTGGCGGCTGATTTGCGGCGTGCTTTTTCGGCCATCGTTGCCGGTAACGTAAAAGACGACGGTATCCGGAGAATCGAACAGTATGGCCCATTCAAAATCACCGGTGAGCAGAAAATCATGCAATCACTGGATGAATTACTGCATTCGTTTGTCGATCAGCAACGCATGAAGATCCCGGGCAAAACCTACACGCCCTGTTACTATCTGCATAACCAGTAACAACCAGATACGACCGGAAATCCGGCATGGATACAGGCATGAGCTCAATAAAAGCAATCGCAATAAAAAAACGTCCACGTGCACAGATGCAGACCGTCGACAACGTACAGATTAGCGTAACAAATGGTATTAAAGGCGATTTTAGAGGCAGCCAGCGTGGACGTCAGGTAACCATCCTGAGCGAATCTGCCTGGCAAAAAACCTGCCAGGAACTCGACACGGAACTACCCTGGACCATCCGTCGCGCCAATCTGCTCGTCGATGGTATCGAGTTTGACGCAACCTGGATTGGTAAAACCCTGCACGTCGGCGAAGCCGAGCTGGTAGTCACCGGGGAAACCGATCCCTGCTCACGCATGGATGAACAGCATCGTGGACTGACCGCGGCCCTGACCCCGGAATGGCGCGGCGGGATCAGCTGCGACGTGGTCAAGCCAGGGGTGATCAAAATCGGCGATCAGGTCGAATTCGACTGAAGTCGCAGTAACCGCCTTTCGGAACGGATGCCGTTAACACAATAGGCAACAACGCTAACCAGCACCACCGCGCTACCCATCAATGTGAGCCAACTCGGTTTTTCACCGACCCCGATCCACACCCAGACAGGGCCGAGAATCGATTCCGTCAGTGAAAATAATGCGACCTCGGAAGCCATGATGTAACGCGATGCGACGGTAAAACACCAGAAACCGACGCCAAATTGCAGACAGCCCATGATAATTGCGATAGTGAGATCGTGATTGGAAATAACAAAAGACTCGACGAAAAATGCCGCCACTCCACCCATTACAAGGCCACTGAGGCAAGTTGCAGGGAGCATATCGGTGCGGCGCTTGCCGCGAATAATCAACAGAAAGACGACAAAGGATGCAACCACACCGAGCGCCGCCACATTTCCCGCCCAGCGCCCTTCAAGCAAACCATCGGCGAACATCAGGCCGATCCCGGTCAGCGATACCAGCATCGCGACGATGCCGAAACGGGAAGTTCTCTCGCCTAACACCAGCCAGCCCACAAACGCGGTCGCCAGCGGAGCTGCGCCAATGATGAACACCGCGTTTGCCACCGTGGTTAACAGGATTGCGAAGATATAGCAGATTGATCCGAGCCCGAGTATCAGTGCCGCCCACAGGCCGGGTTTACCGATTGCCCTGAACGCGGGACCGATACCAGTGCGATAGCGTACGAGTAACAACAAAAACAGGGTCAGAGAAAATGTTATGCCACGGTAAAACAGGATTTGCCAGCCGCTGGCAGTTTCGATGTTGCGTAACAGGATGCCCGAAGTACTGAGAAAAAAACCACCGATAACGACCAGTGTTACGCCATAACCGTACCTACGCTCCATGAGCAAAAGGAGGCGTTTTTGCTCGCCACCAGCCAGTTCTGGATATTGTAAGCATCAACGGAAAACAAATGCATCCCGTTTTGTTCACGGTAGTTTGACGACCGCCCTGCCCCTGATCTTTCCATCCAGTATATCTTCTGCAGCTTGCGGCAAATCGGCGAAATCGAGATCAAAAGACAGGTCGTCGAGCAGATTCAGGTCAAGATCGGCGGCCAGTCGCGCCCACGCAATCTTACGTTTCGCGATGGATGCCATAACCGAATCGATACCATACACCGAGATGCCGCGCAGTATAAACGGAGCAACCGTAGTCGGCAGACTCATCGATTCGGCCAGACCACAAATTGCTGCCGCACCACCGTATTTCAGCTGGCTGAGTACATTGGCAAGCGTATTGCCACCGGCAACGTCGATCGCTCCGCTCCAGAGTTCCTTACCGAGTGGTCGCGCCTTTTCGGCAAAATCGGCTCGATCAAGCACGTCTGCAGCCCCGAGGCCCAGCAGAAAATCCTTTTCCTTCATCCGCCCGGTGGTGGCCACCACGCGATATCCCAGCTTGCTTAGAATCGCGACCGCAACGCTGCCGACCCCGCCCGAGGCTCCGGTAACCAGAATATCGCCATGGTCGGGCTTGATACCATGATCTTCCAGCGCCATCACACTCAACATGGCGGTATAACCCGCGGTTCCAATCGCCATGGCATGGCGCGTATCCAGCCCCGCGGGAACCGGCACCAACCAGTCTCCGCTTACGCGCGCCTTTTGTGCATAGCCTCCTGAATGCGACTTCGCCAACACCGAAACCATTCAATATGACATGGTCACCCTGCTTAAAATCAGCATGCTCGGAAGCGATCACGGTGCCGCTGAAATCGACTCCGGGGGTGAGTGGGAACTTGCGCACGACGGGCGATCTTCCGGTCATCGCCAGGCCGTCCTTGTAATTCAGGGTGGTGTATTCGACACGGACCGTGACGTCGCCCTCCATCAAATCGCTATCGTCGAGTTGCGTCAGCGTACAACGCTGTCCGTCATCGTTTTTTCCAATCTGGTAAGCCTGAAACTGCTCTGACATCTGTATAACCCCGTGAAATATTATTTGTAATACAAAATCATGTTAAAGTAATTGATCTGCAAATGCATCACCAAACTAGGGCCCAAATCGTGCAGCAAAATGCCATCGTCAAGACCAGTATTTCCAGGCAAATTGCCGAGCAATTACGCGCCGCGATCGTTGCCGGCCAGTTCAAAATCGGCCAACGCCTGCCCACCGAGGATGAGCTCGCTCAACGTTACGGCGTCTCGCGACCCAGCGTCCGCGAAGCCCTGAAAAGGCTTGCTGCACAAAACCTGGTGCGCGCCCGGCGCGGTCCGAGCGGCGGTAATTTCGTGGTTCAACCGAGTTACGCAGAACTTGCCGAATCCCTGAGCGGTGCGGCTACGCTGTTGGTAGGTCTGGGAGCACTCGGCATCGAAGAAATCATCGAGGCCAGGCGAGCATTGCAGGGCAGTTGCATACAACTCGCTACCAGCAACGTGAATCAGGAGCATTTGCATAATATCGAAATCGCGCTAGAACGCCAACGAGACCCCGAAATCAGTGATGAAGACTTTTGCCAGGCCGACGTTGCCTTTCACCGCGCTCTGGTCGATGCTACCGACAATGGCATGCTGCGTTTTGTCATGTATACGGTTATCGAGGCCCTGATTCCGGTGACCAACATGGTGGTAACCGTGGTGCGGGAACGCAGTGATATTATCTCCCTGCACCAGCAAATGCTCGAACACCTCAAGAAAAGTGACACGGATGGACTCAAAGCCAGCATGGATGAGCTACTCGACTACCTGCTGAAAAAGTTTGCACAGGCCAGTGCTGGCAAGGCCTAGAACAGCGCTAGTCTGACGGTGCCGAGCAGGAAACAGGCCGAGACTCCAAGCAACCCCAGGATAATTGCCAGTCCGAATTGCGCCAGGCGCAAATCAAGCGCACGACCCTCTTCAAAATCACGAATTAAATCATCGATGCGACGCAGTGCGTTAGCGGCTAGTTTATGCTTTTTATAGTCTGCAATGACTTGTTCCGATCTCGATGTATCTTGTGACATAGAGCCTGTTTTTAACTGGCAGAGCAACCTATAATGAATCCGATTCCAGCACGAGTTCAACTGTAACTGTTTCACAGTAAAAACCGAGGCAATATATTGATCCCGATTATTCTTTCAGGTGGTTCCGGAACCCGGCTGTGGCCACTGTCACGCAAGATGTACCCCAAGCAGTTCCTCAGCCTGCTGCACGACGAGACCATGCTGCAAAAAACGCTGTCCCGTCTCGATGGGCTGGAGCACGCCGCGCCGACCGTGGTATGCAACAATGAACACCGCTTTATCGTCGCTGAACAGGCGCGCCAGTCAGGCGTCGAAGACTTATCGATCATCCTCGAACCTTTCGGCCGAAATACCGCTCCCGCGATCGCGGTAGCCGCGATTCACGCCCTGCAGCAGGCACAGGATCCGATATTGCTGGTGCTGACCGCAGACCATGAAATCGCGGATGAAAAGGCGTTTTGCGCTGCTGTCCGGCAGGCCCTGCCGCTGGCCGAAAGCGGGAAACTGGTTACTTTCGGCATCGTCCCCGACCAGCCCGCGACCGGTTACGGTTATATCAGGCGGGGTAAAGCGCAGGACCAGGGTTACATCGTCGATGAGTTTATCGAAAAACCTGATCAGGCTACCGCCGCGGAATTCCTCGACGCAGGAGGTTATTACTGGAACAGCGGTATGTTCATGTTCAAGGCGCGGGCCTATCTCGACGAACTCAAGAAATTTAGTCCCGCCCTCGTCACCCACTGCGAGCAGGCGACGCGAAATTTAACTGAAGATATCGGCTTTCTGCGACTCGATGCCGATGCGTTCGCCAGGTGCGAGTCCGATTCGATCGACTACGCGGTAATGGAAAAAACCGGGCTGGCCTGTGTGGTACCGATGGATGCTGGCTGGAGCGACATCGGCAGCTGGGCTTCGTTATGGGATCAGGGTAAAAAGGATGACTCGGGTAACAGTACTCACGGCGATGTAATGACCAGCGAAACCGAAAATTCATTTGTACATGCGGAAAGTCGGCTGGTAGCCACGGTCGGGGTCAGGGACCTGGTCATCGTCGAAACCCAGGATGCGGTGCTGGTCGCCGACAAGAGCAAGGCGCAGGAAGTAAAACAGATCGTCGAACGACTCAAGCTGGAACAACGTGAAGAAGAAAACTTCCATCGCATCGTTTACCGCCCCTGGGGCAGTTTCGATTCGGTCGATGAAGGCGAAGGCTACAAGGTCAAGCGCATTTCGGTGAATCCCGGAGCCAGATTATCCAAACAAATGCACCATCACCGTGCCGAACACTGGGTCGTGGTCCGGGGTACGGCACGGGTTTTTCGCGATGACGAGATTTTCGACCTGCATGAAAATGAGTCGGTTTTCATCCCACTTGGTACCACGCATTACCTCGAAAACCCGGGTGACCAACCACTCGATATCATCGAAGTGCAGTCGGGTTCCTATCTCGGTGAAGACGATATCGTTCGTTTTGACGATATTTATGGGCGCAGCGACGAAAAAGTTTAACGGTTTTTGATCTACGTCAGATTGTTACCAGGCCAACATTGGATATTCCCCGGGTATGACCGACAAGGACTCACAAAGCTTTGACGATACCCTGCTGGATGAAGCGCTGGTCTATCCCGACTGGTTCAAGCTTGGTCTAGGTGACCTGAACGATGATATCCGCGACGCGCGCGCCGCGGGCAAGTTCGGCATCATCGTCTATTATGGCCAGGCGCGCTGCGCCTACTGTGAAAAGTTTTTCATCAGTCTCACCGATAGCACTATCGAACATTACCTGCGCGAACACTTCGATGTGATTCCGATTGATATCTGGGGCATCGAGGAATTCATCGATACCGATGGCAATAGCTACACCGAGCGTGAGCTGGCGTTACGTTACCAGACCAGCTTCACCCCATCGCTGGTGTTTTATGATCGCAATGGCAAACCGGTTTATCGCCTGCGTGGTTACTACCCGCCTTACCAGTTTCGCGCGGTATTACACTACGTGGCCGAGGGTTACTACCGTACTGAGAAATTTCGAGATTACCTGCAACGCGCCGAACCCGGATTGTTTTTTACCAGCGGCGAATTGATCGAACGCGACTTTTTCATGTCTCCGCCATATGATCTCGAGCGCAGCAATAAGGTCTCGGATAAAGCCCTGGCCGTTATTTTTGAGCAACCCTCCTGTCATGCCTGTGAATTGCTGCATACCGGACCGCTCAGCCAGACCGAAATTCTGCGCGAGATCGCCAGCATGGACGTCGTCCAACTAAACCTGTTTGCAGATACCGAGGTGATCACCCCGAACGGCAAACTGACTACCGCTAAACAGTGGGGTAAAGACCTCGACCTGTTTTATACTCCTTCAATCATTCTGTTCAGTCCGGCAGGTAACGAGATCATGCGAGTCGATTCGGTAGTGCAATTTTATCGCCTGTGGGGCGTCCTCGATTACGTCAACAAACGCATCTACCACAGTGGCATCGATTACCAGAGCTGGCGCCTGCAACAACGTGAAACCGTCGAGTAGATTCTGCAATGAACCCCAATACTGCTAGCCGCGAGTCACTGTCAAAGGCTGTCATCGATACCTGCCTGGCGATGAACGCTCATGGTATCAACCAGGGTAACGCCGGTAATATCAGCCAGCGCTTCGAGGACGGTTTCCTGATTACGCCTTCGGGTATCGCATATGAACGGCTGCAACCCGGCGATATCGTTTACGTCGGCATGGATGGCAGTTCGCGGGATTCACTTGCGCCTTCAAGCGAGTGGCGCATGCACCGTGATATCTACGTCAACCATGCCGACGCTGGTGCCGTGCTACACGCCCATTCTACCTTTGCAACCGCACTTTCCTGCCTGCGCGTCGATATCCCTGCGTTTCACTACATGATCGCGGTTGCTGGTGGTATCGATATCCGTTGTGCCGATTACGCTTTGTTCGGCACCCAGGCGTTATCCGATAACATGCTCACCGCACTAAGCGACCGACGTGCCTGTCTGCTTGGCACCCACGGCATGATTTGCTTTCACGACAACCTGGATAAAGCACTCTGGTTAGGCGTCGAAGTGGAAACCCTGGCGCGGGTATACTGGCATGCTCGCCAGGCTGGGGAGCCGGTCATTCTCAGCACTGCACAAATGACCGAGGTGATGGAGAAATTCAAGAGCTACGGCAAGCAGTCCGGACTTGAGGAATAGCGATGTACGTCGATGGCCTGCCCTACCGCAGCATCTGGATTAACGCGGATGGATGGTCGATTGATGTAATCGATCAGACGCGGCTGCCACACAGCTTCGAAATACTCAACCTGCAGACCCTGGACGATGCCTGTTGCGCCATTCGCGATATGGTGGTGCGCGGTGCGCCGTTGATCGGCGCCACGGCAGCCTACGGATTTTATCTCGCCATGCGTGAAGATTCCTCGACTGCCTGCATGGATAAGGCCAGCCAATTGCTATCCGAAACCCGCCCAACCGCAGTCAATCTGCGCTGGGCACTGGATCGCCTGCGACGCAGTCTCATCAAACTGGAACCAGGCGAACGGGCGCAACGCGCTTTTGTCGAGGCCGGTGAGATAGCGGAGCTGGATATCGAAACCAACCAGGCTATCGGCAGACATGGCCTTGAGATAATTAGCAAGATTGCGGCCACTAAGCCCGTAGGCGAAGCAGTAAACATTCTGACCCACTGTAACGCCGGATGGCTCGCGACTGTCGATTGGGGCACCGCGACAGCACCCATTTACATGGCTCACAACGCCGGTATTCCATTACACGTCTGGGTCGACGAAACCAGGCCACGCAACCAGGGTGCAAGCCTGACTGCCTGGGAGTTGGGGCATCATGGCGTACCGCACAGCCTGATCGTCGATAACCTCGGCGGACACCTGATGCAGCATGGCATGGTCGACCTGTGCCTGGTTGGCAGCGATCGTACTACCCGGACCGGTGATGTCTGTAACAAGGTCGGTACCTACCTGAAAGCGCTCGCGGCTAAGGACAACGATGTTCCGTTTTACGTCTGTCTACCAGGCACGACCATCGACTGGACAATTAGCGACGGCATCAACGAGGTACCCATCGAACAACGTGATGCCAGTGAAGTAACCGAAATATCCGGCAAACTGGCCAATGGCGAAATCACTTCCGTGCATATCACTGCGCCAGGCACAGCGGTGGCAAATTATGCTTTCGACGTCACCCCGGCAAGACTCGTTACCGGGTTGATCACCGAACGCGCCATCGTCGCTGCAACGCCGGAAGATATCGCCCGGGTTTTCCCCGATCATGCGTAGAATTGTCAGGCAAGACTTAAAGTTTACTATTTATGCACCACAACCTGCTGGCAGAACGCATATCCCGCGGCTAGTAATACTTTCGCAGTATAGTCAGGCCATCACCAATCGGCACCATTGACAGATCGAAGCGACCGGGTGCACGCTGGTGTAACCAGGTATTGAGTTCGCGCAACGCGACGGTGTCTTCGCTGGTATCTTCAGGGTCGATTACCGAACCGCTCCACAGCACATTATCGAGCGTAATCAAACCACCGGGACGCACCAGCACCAGGCAGGCATCGACATAGTCCCGGTAGCCGCTTTTATCAGCATCGATATAAGCAAAATCGTAAGCGCCTTCAAAGCCTTCATCGATCAAACCGTCCAGCGTCTGTTGTGCCGGTGCGAGCTGTAAATCAATCCGCTCCGCGACATCTGCCTGTTGCCAGTGTTGCCGGGCGATACTGGTGAATTCTTCGCTTACATCACAACAGGTCATCTTCAATCGCGGCATGCCGAGGCTCAGGCACAGACTGGTATATCCGGTGAAGGTACCAATCTCGAGACCGTTTCTGGCATCGAGCATCTTGAACAGTAACAGCAGCAATTGCACCTGTTCGGGCGAGCTTATCATGTTGGCATCGGACATCGTCAGCGTCTGCTCGCGCAGCAGTCGGCAGGCTTCCGCTTCATGTAACGACACGTCTAGCAGGTATTGCTGTAAGGCTTCATCCAGACCTATCGACGATGTAGACATATTACTTCTCCTCGGCTAGTTGCGGTTACTAAAGCCCTTGATGGGGTTGAGTTCCCGTTTTCTGGCCCATACCTAGACTTCAATATGGAATTCATTCTGACTTAACCCCGGGGACAACACAATGTCGCTACATCTGATCAGCTTCAAAACCTGCCCGTTCGTACAACGCGCTGTCATTACTTTGAAACACAAGAATATCGATTTCGAAATCACTTATATAGACCTCGCCGATCCACCTGACTGGTTCCTCGAATTATCACCGCTGGGAAAGGTTCCGGTACTCAAGGTCGATGATGAAGTCCTGTTCGAATCGGCGGTCATCAACGAGTATCTCGATGAAATTACCGGGGGCGCCCTGCAGCCCCAGGACCCGTTGGCACGTGCAAAAAATCGCGCCTGGATCGAATTCGCTTCGAACATGCTCGGCAATCTTTACATGATGAAAATGAGCAAGGACGAGGAGAGATATAACAAGTATCGCGATGTGCTCGTCAGTCAGCTCGAGCGTGTTGAAAAACGTCTCGGCGACGGGCCGTGGTTTAACGGTGAAGAATTTTCGCTTGCAGATACCGCTTTCGCACCGCTGTTTCGACAGAATTCGGTGGCCGACAACAAGCTATCGGTCATCGACCCTGCCACCATGCCACGTGTTAATGCCTGGGCGCAGCGCTTGCTGGACTTGCCCGAAGTTCGCGATTCGGTGGTTGACGAATTTGAAGACCTTTACATTGCGGCCATGCAGAAGAATGATTCCTACAGCCTGCATCGGCTGGCGGCATAAGATCAAATTAACCTGTATCATTCCGACCCGGGCGGGAACAAGCGATGAAAACCAGACGATGAAGGAGAAAAAACATGGCCAGCTGGCTTGAAGCTAAGGTTGTCGATAATCGACGCCTGAATCAGTATCTGACATCGCTGATTATCGATGTGTCGCTCGACGGCTACGAGGCGGGACAATTCGTGCGTATCGGACTGAAAGATGGAGATGAGGTTGTTGCACGCCCCTACTCGCTGGTCAATACTCCCGAGGAGTCCTATCTCGAAGTCTATTTTAACATTGTTGAAGAAGGCCCCCTGTCACCGCGACTGTTCGAGCTCAAGGCTGGCGACGATGTGCTGATTGCCGATAATCCCTCGGGGTTTTTGACGGTCAGCGAAATTCCGCAATGCAATCATTTATGGATGATTGCAACCGGTACCGGCATCGGTCCGTTCCTCGCGATCCTCAAAAGCGAAGCCGCGTGGCAAAAATTTGACCAAATTATCCTGTGTTACTCGGTGAGCTACGCCGAAGAACTCGCCTACCAGGAAGTTATCGAGCGGGTCGCGCTGGCGCACGCGGACCAATTTTGTTACGTGCCGATTATTACCCGTGAAGCTTTTGCTGGCGGCCTGGGAAAACGCCTCCCGGCATTAATGCAGGATAACAGTCTCGAACAGCATACCGGTATCGACATTAACGCCGAAAACTCGCACGTGATGATGTGCGGCAGTTCCAACATGATTACCGATGTCAGTGCGGAACTGGTCGCGCGCGGGATGAAAAAACACCGCCGCCGCGATCCAGGTCATTTCACCACCGAAAAATACCATTAGCCTGCATATTGCATGCAGGCTAGGATTTGCCCTGCAGTACATCGATCAGGGACAGCGTCATGCGTGCGGTGGCACCCCATAACATTTCGCCATCGTATAAATCGTAGTAAACGACTGGCCACGGACGGTTCGAATCAGGGTGCTGGCGCTCCTCGGTGCGGTAATTGGAAGCTTGTGCGAGCCAGTTCAATGGCATCGTAAACGCGCGCGCTACTTCAACATCATCGAGTTCCAGCTGGTACGGCCATGGCATGACGCCAACGTATGGACGTACCTGGAATTCACTGATGGTGTGATGATGATTGATATAGCCAAGCACCTCGACATCGTTGGCGACGATGCCGACTTCCTCCCGCGCTTCACGCAATGCGGTAGCCAGCAGATCGTCATCCACGTCATCACGTTTGCCACCGGCGAAAGCAACCTGCCCACTGTGTCGATCACCCGGGTAATTCGCCCGCCGGATATAGAGGATGTGCCAGGCATCCTCGATGCGCAGGAAAGGCACCAGCACGGCGGCCTCGCGAGCATCAGCGCTTAACAGTTCGGGTGGTACGTCATAGGTCGTATCGGCCTGCGCATGCAGGCGTTGACGAATTTCCTCGGCGCTGAGATCATCCAGCTCAGCCATTGCCGCATTTTACTCCACGTCTGGCATTAACCAGCTCGAGTATCTCGCGGCGCTGCTTATTGCTGGCGCTACCCCAGGCACAGATTTCTTCGAGGCTGCGAAAACAGCCTACACAGACGTCATCATCGTCGAGGGTGCACTTGCGGATACAGGGCGATTCAACTCGCTCAAGTTGGTCAATAGTCGAAGTTACCATGTTCAAACTCAGGGTGATTGTTAAAGTATGCGATCGATGTATCAATCTGTTCCAGCAGACGGTACTTGTCTTTTCCCAGAACACCCTTTAGCACCATATGGTTGGAAACATGGTCGCTGCGGAAAATCGTATTCTCGAGTTCGGTAGCCTCGAGCAGGATTTTCATTTCTTTACACAGGTCAACCGTGTCGAGCTCGTCGAACCGATGATCGAAACCGGCTTCGAATTTTTCCCTTCCCCGGTAAAACGTCAGCACCAGTGTTGCCAGATAATCGGGCTGGGTATCGTTGACCAGTCGTGCCGAGGCCAAAGCGTGTTGCCGGCTAAAGGTCTTGCCGCCAATACCGTTCAGGATCATGACCGAGGTTTTGATGCCAGCCGCGCTGGAACGAAGCAACGCGTCGGCGGTGGTGGCATAGGTTTCGCCCTTGTCGATGTTGCGCAATATCTGGTCATCACCACTTTCTGCACCCACGTAAACAATTTTCAGACCCAGTTCAGCTAGTTCCCGCAAATCTTCATCCGATTTATGCTTCAGATTAGACGGCAGGCAATAGGATGACACCCGACTAACCGACGGTAAGGAAGTCCTGATTTCCCCAAGAATGGTGCGTAGCCGACGCATCGACAACACCAGGGCATCACCATCGGCAAGAAACACACGTCGTGGCTCCAGTCCCTGTTCGGCACAGGCACGTATTTCCGCCAGTACTTCGGTCTCGGCTCGCGGGCGAAACTTTTTCTGCGCGTCAGTATACATTTCGCAATAGGTACAGCGATTCCAGCTACAGCCATTGGTGACCTGAAAAATCAACGACCGCGCTTCGCTGGGTGGGCGAAACAGCGGCTCGATATATTGCACGGGTAATTGTTGAAACATGCTGACTGAAAGACTAATTTATTCTGCCACTCCGACACAAGTAATACCGCCTTGCATCCACATAAAAAAACTGTATTTTATTCGCATGCAAAGCCGCATTATCAATACTGATCTGTACCCGCTTGAGCAGTTATCATCGGCAACGGCACAATCCTGGCTGAGCGGTATAAAAGCAGGACTGAAGCGGGACGGTTCCTGCACCCTGGCGAATTTCGTAACCCGGGAAGCACTCGACATCATGGCGCAACAGGCTAACTCGATTGCCCATCTCGCCTACCCCGGTCCAACCGAAGTCAGTCCGTATTTCTTCAACTATCAGCTGGGGGAGGATCAAGACCTTCCCGCCACGCACCCGATACGACACCAGGGTAAACGCAATCTGGCCCAGATCGCGGCCGATCTGATTCCGGCAGATTTTTTACTGAGCCAGCTCTATCATGGCGATCTAATGCTCGATTTCCTGTCCGCCGTAACCGAAAGGCCCATTTATCGCAACCAGGACCCTTACCAGTCGCTTAATATTTCAGTCATGGACCAGGGCGGCTGCCAGCAATGGCATTTCGACAGTGGTGACATGGTAATCACATTATTACTGCAGGAACCCGAGGGTGGTGGAATTTTTGAATACGCACCAGCGATTCGCAGCGAGACGGATGAGAATTTCGATGCGGTGCAGAGGGTACTCGACGGCTGTAGCGAGCAGGTAATTCAGAACCGTTTACAGGCTGGCACCCTGTCGCTGTTTCGGGGTCATTACTCGTTGCATCGGGTAACGCCCGTTGAAGGCGAGCGCCAGCGCTTGCAGGCTATCCTGGGTTATTCCACCAAACCAGACCTGCTGGGTAGCAAGGCTTCGAGCATCCTGCACTATGGTCCGCGGGTCGCTGAAATCGAGAACAGCAACCCGCTTTATCCGGCATAGGTCGTGATCTGACAAAAACAGGTGGCTTGCAGGTAATTTCTCATTTGTCAGACAAATCAAAAAAGCATAGCATTGCAGCCTTTTTACAATGGCGGCTTCGGCTGCTTAACCAGACTGGAATTTCGCTTTGGCTGACAAAATCCTGAGTATCTCGCGCCGCACGCGCAAGACGCCGTTTACGCCGCGTGTAGAAGCCGCCGGTGTCAAGGGCTACACCGTTTACAACCACATGCTGTTACCCACCTTTTTCGAATCCAATGAAGCGGATTACTGGAGCCTGTGCCAGGACGTGCAGGTCTGGGACGTATCCTGCGAACGCCAGATCGAAGTCTCGGGTCCCGACAGTGAACGCCTGATCCAGCTGATGACACCGCGCGACATCTCGAAAGCCGTCATCGGCCAGGGATTATACGCCCCGCTCTGTGACGAAACCGGCGCCTTGATCAATGATCCGATTTTGATCAAATTTGCGCGTGATGACTGGTGGGTATCCATCGCCGACAGCGACGTGCGCCTGTGGGCCCGGGGCCTGGCGCATGGTTTCGGTCTCGACGTCAAAATTCGCGAGGCCGCGGTCTGGCCACTGGCAGTACAGGGTCCGAAAGCCGAGGAACTGGTTACCCGTGTGTTTGGCAGCGAAGTCCCGGGAATCCGTTTCTTTCGTTCGAAAATGCTCGAATTTCGGGGCAAGGCGATGATGGTGATGCGCTCGGGATACAGCAAACAGGGTGGCTTCGAGATTTACCTGAACGATGCCGACCTCGCGGAACCCTTATGGGATGAGCTTTTCGCCCAGGGCCAGGATTTGAATGTGCGGGCCGGTGGCCCCAACCTGATCGAACGCATCGAAAGCGGACTGCTGTCTTACGGCAATGACATGAACTTCAACCACAATCCGTTTGAATGCGGTCTGGATGCCTACATCGATCTCGATGCGGACATAGAGTCGATGAGTTTGTCGGCCCTGCGCGCGCTCAAGGGTAATCACGTGCATCAGCTGGTTGGCATTGTATTCGAGCAAGCCGTCGAATTTGACGATTTTAAAGTCGAAGCAAATGGTGAAGTTGTTGGCGATGTGCGCTCGCAGGTGTGGTCCCCTCGTTACCAGAAATTTCTCACCATGGTAATGATGAAGCGCGAATTCCTGCGCGAAAACAACAGCGTCACGATAAATAATGATATTGGTAAAATAGTCGATCTTCCTTTCGATTTTGACGCGATAGCGTAACCCCAGGAGACAAGCATGAGTCGATCTTCGTATCTCAAGCCCGACACGGTAGCATTACATACCGGGTATGTCCCGGAGAGTGAACATGGATCGCGCGCGGTGCCGATCTACCAGACCACCTCCTATGTATTCGAAAGCGTCAGCGATGGTTCATCGTTGTTCAACGTCGAACAGGGGGGGCATATCTATAGTCGCATCACCAACCCGACAGTGGCGGTGCTCGAGCAGCGTATCGCAGCACTCGAAGGTGGTAGCGGCGCTATTTGTACTGCTTCCGGGATGAGCGCGCTGTTTACTATTTTCATTACGCTGTGCTCCGCCGGCGACCACATCATTTCAGCGACGCAGATCTATGGTTCAACCGCGACCCTGCTCAAGCATACGATCAAGCGCCTCGGTATCGAATGTACCTTCGTTTCGGTTAACGACGAGCAAGCCCTGCGCGACGCCATCCAGCCCAACACCAAAATGGTGTTTTGCGAATCGATCGGCAACCCGGGACTGGAAATCTCCGATATCCCGGGCATCAGCAAAATCGCGCATGAAGCCGGTATTCCAGTCGTCGTCGATGCCACCTTTGCCACCCCTTGCCTGTGTCGTCCCTTCGAACACGGCGCTGATGTCATTGTGCATTCGGTGACCAAATGGATGGGCGGTCATGGGGTCGCCATCGGTGGCGTGATTGTCGACGGTGGTCGATTTGACTGGGAACAAAGCGGTCGCTTCCCGGAATTGACTGAACCCTATGCGCCTTTCCACGGCATCAGGTTCTGGGAGGAATTCGGGCCTGCGGCGTTGGCGATGAAGATGCGCGCCGAATCGATGCGCGACGTCGGCGCGGCAATGAGCCCTCACAGCGCATTCCTGATCTTGCAGGGTATCGAAACCCTGAACCTGCGTATGAAGCAGCATGTGGCTAATGCCAAAAGCCTGCTCGAATGGCTGCAACAACAGGAAGCGGTAACCTGGACCAATTATCCCGACATGGAATCGAATCCGACTCATCCGCTGGCGGCAACCCTGTTTGCGGACGGCGCCGGTTCGATGCTGTGTTTTGGCGTAACCGGCGGTCGCGCCGGTGGTGCGGCTTTTATTGACTCGCTGCAACTGGCTTCGAACCTGGCAAACGTTGGTGATGCACGCACTCTGGTGTTACACCCGGCGAGCACCACGCATTCGCGTCTGACGGGCGAGGACATGAAAGCCGCCGGTATTAGCGAAGACATGATCCGGGTTTCGGTAGGCATCGAAGATATCAGCGATATCAAGGCAGACTTCGGGCGCGGTTTCAAGGCAGCGGAACGCGTCGCGGGGGCAGCCTGATGTATATCGATATACGCGGTCAGAAAACTTATGCCGCCACCGGGGGCAAGGTGTTCGACAGTAGCCTGCCGACGGTAATGTTTGTCCACGGTAGCGGTCTCGACCATCGCAGCTGGGCCCTGCAAACGCGCTGGTTTGCCTACAACGGCTACTCGGTACTGGCCCCCGACCTGCCTGGACATAGTCTTTCCGCAGGCGAAGCCTTGACCAGCATCGAAGACATGGGCGCCTGGCTGGCCGAATTCATTCGCGCCAACGGCGTCAGTAAAGTTCACGCAATCGGGCATTCGCAGGGTTTTCTCGATGTACTCGAACTCGCTCGCCAGGCACCTGAATTGTTGAAGTCGATTACCGGGATTGGTACTGCAGGCGCTATTCCGGTTAACCCGGCGTTGATAGAAGCGGCCAGCAACAGCGCCGGCGATGCCGCTGACATGCTATTGATGTGGGGCTTCGGACCCGATGCCCAGTATGGCATCAGCGCCGTACCCGGTATGCAACCGATCGCAATCGGGCGTCAGATCATGGCGAGTAATCCGCTACATGCGGACCTGGTAGCCTGTGGCGAGTACCTGAACGGCAGTGAAGTGGCCAAAACTATCGATGTGCCAGCGCAACTGATCCTGGCGCGTAAAGACCGTCTTACGCCGGTCAAGGCCGGAATGGCTTTTGCCGAAGAATTGAACGCCGGTGTCACCGTGATCGAACGTTATGGTCACATGCTGCCAATCGAGGCACCGCGCCAGACACTGCAAATATTGCGCGAACTAATCGGCTCGCTCGAAAACACCGCCTAGAGGTTAAAGATGAGTATTAAAAAAGTCGCCGTAATCGGCGCCGGTACCATGGGAGCCGGTATCGCCGGCCAGGTCGCCAATGCGGGCATCGAGGTCTGGTTACTGGATCTGCCCACCGATGACAACCCCAACGCGCTGGCAGAACGCGGCCTCGAGCGACTGCGCGACCCCAATCAACCGGGACTGATCAGTAAACAGGTCGAAGCCAATATCCATCTCGGCAATACCCGGGATGATTTCGATCAGCTGGCCGACTGCGACTGGGTTGCTGAAGCCGTAGTTGAACGCCTCGATATCAAAAAGGATCTATATCAACGTCTCGATAACGTTTGTCATGACCAGGCCATCATCTACTTCGAACACATCGACCATTCCGATCCGTCTGCTGGTCGAGGACATGCCACTGCAGTTTCGTCAGCGTTTTGCAATCACTCATTTCTTTAACCCGGTACGCTTCATGCGCCTGCTGGAACTGGTGCGCGGCGAGGACACCGATCCCGCGGTAATCGATCTGCTGGCCGATTTTTGCGAACAACAGCTCGGCAAGGGCGTGGTGCCCTGCCTCGATACACCAGGGTTTCTCGGCAACCGGGTTGGCGTGTTCGCCATCCAGTGCGCCTTGCAGGCCGCATTCGAACTGGGACTGACCCCGCTCGAAGCCGACGCTATTTTCGGTCGCCCGATGGGAATCCCGAAAACCGGCGTGTTCGGTCTCTATGATCTGATCGGCATCGATTTGATGTCGGATGTGGTGCAAAGCCTGGTCAATATTCTGCCGGATTCTGATCCCTTCCACGCCGAGGCAGCAAAGATTCCGCTGATGACGCAGATGATTGCCAACGGACAAACCGGCAATAAACAGGGCAAGGGGTTTTATCGTGATAGCGATTCAGGGCGCGAAGTATTGAACCTGGAAACCAGCCAGTACCAGGACGCTCCGCGCCTGAGCCTGCCGCTCGCCGACAAGGCCGAACAACAGGGAGTTAAACACCTGCTCGCCGAAGACAGCCTGTACGGAAAATTCGCCTGGCGCGTGCTGTCTCGAACCCTGAGCTACGCCGCGTCCCTGATTCCCGAGGTTGGAGATGATCCAGTCGGCATCGATGATGCGATGAAACTGGGTTACAACTGGATCAAGGGGCCATTTGAATTGATCGACGAAATCAGTGTCGACGCGTTTATCGACAAGCTCGAAGCGGAGCAGCTTGCGGTGCCTGAATTTCTCGCCGAAGCCAGGGGTTCGAGCTTTTACCGGGTCGAGAATAACGAATTGCAGGCGCGCCGACATGGCGGCAGCTGGCAGCCTATCCTGCGCCCGGAAGGTGTCATCCGCTTCACCGAAAAACGCCAGACCATGCAGGCGCGTAACAGTTGCGCCGTCGCCAGCTGGTTCGACCTCGATGGCATCGCGCTGGTTGAATTTCACAGCAAGGCGAATGCGCTCGATGCCGATTCAATGGCGATTCTAGACGATGCCCTCAAACAGGTGGAAAGCGACGCGGGATTACGTGGCCTGATCGTGCATAACGATGCGCAGCACTTTTCCTGCGGGGTCAACCTGCAGGCAGTGCGCGAATTCTTTCGCCGCGACGATATGGATGGCCTGGATAAATTCCTCAAGGATTTCCAGGACACGGTTCACCGCATGCAAACTGCTGCATTCCCGGTAGTCGCGGCACCGGTCGGTATGTCGATCGGCGGTGGCTTCGAGGTTGTGTTACATGCCAGGCAGGTTATCTGCCACGCAAATTCGGTTACCGGGCTGGTCGAGTCGCTGGTCGGCGTCGTCCCGGGCGGCGGCGGGTGCAAGGAAACCCTGTACCGCTGGATCGAGTTGTTGAATTGTGGTGACGATATCAGCGCAGCCTGCTGGAAGGCCTTCATGAATCTAGGCTATGGCAAAACCGCGACTTCACCGATTATTGCCAAGCAACAGGCGATGCTGCGTCCGCACGATCGCTTCGTGATTAACCGCGATCGAATTCTCGCTGAGGCGATCAAGGCAATTGACGACCCCGCAGGCCAGCTCGCATTCGAACGCCCTGCCCTGACGCTGCCCGGTAGACCGGTATTCGAAGAAATGGTCAAATGGCTCGAGGAATCGCGCGATAAAGGTATGTTCATGCCGCATGACGTCAATGTCGGCAGCGAAATGGCCAGAATTGTAACCGGTGGCGAAGTCGAACCCGGTACCGTCTGGAGTGAACAGGATTTTTACGACGCCGAGCGACGTTCGTTCCTGGCCCTTATTGCGACCGACGCGACGCGTGAGCGTATCAACAGTATGCTCGACGCCGGATCGCCAGTTAGAAACTGACAATGCTGTGCCTGCAGGCACAGCATTGTCATCCCGGAAAGTGCGCAGCACTTATCCGGGATCTTTTAAAAATTGTTATATGTGCGGAGATTGTACTTCGTCAACCTGGAAAAACGTGGAACGTTTACCCTGGATATAAATAAAATGGCACAGTCCCAAATTGCAGTAACGACATGTACCGTAAGAGGCTAATATGACTATCGAATACGATCAACTGGAACCCAATGGCGCTAATTTCGTACCCCTGACGCCGCTCTCGTTTCTGCAACGTACCGCCGATATATATCCGCAGCGCGAATCGCTGATCTATAACCAGCGTCGTTACACCTGGGCACAGACGCGCAATCGCTGCACCCGAATTGCCTCGAGCCTGGCCGCGCGCGGAATAGGTAAAAACGACACGGTGTCGGTGTTCGCTTTCAACACTCCGGAAATGTTCGAAAGCCATTTCTCGGTGCCGATGGCGGGTGCGGTGTTGAATACGATTAACACTCGCCTGGACGCCGAGACGGTTGCCTATATTATCGATCATGGCGAATCCCGGATTTTCATCTGCGACCGGCAACTCTGGCCGGTATTAAATGAAGCTTTAAAAAGTTGCACTCTGCGTCCTGAAGTGATCATTATCGATGACGTCGACGCTGCTGAAAAACCGGAATTACCGGTCGATATCGAATTCAGTTTTTATGAAGACCTGGTTGATCGTGGCGACGACAGTTTCACCTGGCGCCCGCCTGAAGATGAATGGCAGGCACTGACCCTGAACTACACATCAGGTACCACGGGCAGACCCAAGGGCGTGGTTTATCATCATCGCGGATCCTACCTGATGACCATGGGCACCGTCATTTCATGGGCCTTGCCACCTCATCCACGTTACCTGTATACGGTACCGATGTTTCACTGCAACGGCTGGGGACACGCCTGGACCATGACCGCGCTTGCCGCCACCGTAGTCTGCATTCGCGCCTTTATACCGAAACTGTTCTTCGATCTTGCCGAGGAACACAACATCACTCATTTTGGCGGGGCACCCATCATTCTCAACATGCTCGCGAACGCGCCAGCCGCAGAGCAGAAAAAATTCGACCATAAGGTTTACGCCATGACCGCCGGTGCGCCCCCGCCGGCCAGGGTGCTGGAATCTATGGCGCAATTTAATTTCGAAGTCATGCATGTTTACGGGCTTACCGAGACCTACGGACATATCCTGCAATCGGCACCCCAGGACGACTGGTACGAGCAATCGATCGAGCGCCAGGCGGAGCTAAAGGCGCGCCAGGGTGTACGTTTCTCGATGACCGAAGCGGTCGATGTCATCAACCCCGACACAGGCCAGCCGGTACCCTGGGATGCTGAAACCATGGGTGAAATCGTGATCCGTGGCAACACCGTGATGAAGGGATACCTCAAGGACAGCAAGGCGACCGATGAGGTTTTCCGCGATAACTGGTTCATGAGTGGTGATCTCGCAGTCATTTTTCCGGACGGTTACATCCAGATCAAGGACCGCGCCAAGGATGTGATTATTTCCGGTGGTGAAAACATTTCTTCGGTCGAAGTTGAAGCCGTGCTTTACAAGCATCCGTCCGTTGGCGAAGCCGCCGTGGTCGCGCTCGCCGATGACAAGTGGGGTGAAGTACCCTGCGCTTTCGTTGAACTCAAAGCCGAAGCGGTGGCAAGCGAAGATGAATTGATCGGGTTTTGCGCTGATAATATGGCGCGTTTCAAACGCCCGAAAAAAGTCGTGTTCGGTGAACTGCCGAAAACTGCTACCGGCAAGATTCAGAAAAATGTATTGCGCGATCGTGCCAAAGAGTTGTAAAACCTGGGTTAAACTTTACGTCGGTTGAATATGAATCAGGATACCTCACCTCTCGAACTGCGACATAGAATCCGCAGTGGCGAGTTTACCAGCAACACCTCCGGCTATTCGCGCGGGTTTGTGCAGGGTAATCTATGCATTCTTCCTGCCGATTACGCCAACGAATTCCTGCAGTTCTGTCAGTCTAACCCCAAGCCCTGCCCGTTGATCGGCATGGCCTCGACACCGGGCGACTATCACCTTCCGAAACTGGGTGCAGACCTGGATATTCGTACCGACATTCCCAGTTATCGCGTGTTTGAACACGGCAAACTGGTCAATGAAATACATGACATCAGCGAAATCTGGCGCGATGACCTGGTCGCTTTTGTCCTTGGCTGTTCGTTTTCCTTCGAAGAAGCTTTGATCAACGACGGGCTCGAGATTCGTAATGTCAGTGAAGGTGTTAATGTACCGATGTATCGCACCGATATTGATTGTAATACGGCGGGCCGGTTTGCCAGTAAAATGGTTGTCAGCATGCGTCCGATGATCCCGTCCGACGCCATCCGTGCGATCCAGATCTGCACCCGCTTTCCCGCCGTCCACGGTGCACCGGTTCATTTCGGTGATCCTGCCAGAATCGGTATCCGTGATATCAGCCAGCCCGATTTCGGCGATCCGGTCAGCATCCGCGAAGATGAAGTTCCGCTGTTCTGGGCCTGCGGCGTTACCCCCCAGGTAGCGGTCGAACAGGCGCAACCACCCTTTTGCATCACGCATTCCCCGGGTTGCATGCTGGTAACGGATTTACCCAACAGCCACCTTGCCGTGATGTAAGCGGAGTTAACCATGTTAATGCTAAATTGTGATTTAGGTGAAAGTTACGGTTCCTGGAAAATGGGACGCGACGACGAAGTCATGCCACATATCGATCAGGCCAACATAGCCTGTGGCTTTCATGGCGGTGATCCCCTGGTGATGGAAAAAACCCTGGCCATGGCCAAACAGAACAATGTCATGGTTGGCGCGCACCCGGCCTACCCCGACCTGGTTGGCTTTGGCCGACGACCGATGCATTGCTCCGCCGAGGAGATCAGCGCATTCATGCACTACCAGATTGCCGCGCTTGAAGGTATGGCGAAGATCCAGGGTCTCGAGCTGGCATACGTCAAACCCCATGGCGCCCTGTATAACGACATGATGTCACGCGAAGCGGTACGCGCACCGATTTTAAAAGCAATCGCCGACTTCCACAAACCCGTGCGACTGATGTTGCAGGCAACACCCGAAGCTGATCAACACCGTGCCGAGGCCGCCTCCCATGGTATCGAGCTCTGGTTCGAAGCATTCGCCGATCGCTGTTACGACGATGACGGCAAATTGCTGTCGCGCGCCAGGGCTGGCGCCGTGCATACGCGTGAAAAAATGCTCGCCCAGGTGGAACAGATCTGTAATGAAGGCACGGTCACCTCGGTCAGCGGCCATACGCTGGAGTTGAAACCCGACACCCTCTGTGTGCACGGCGATAACGACGAAGGTGTCGCCGCGATCAAAGAAATTCGCAAGATCATCCATTCCTGATAACGTCATGAGAATCGAAATCGCCGGGCAAAACGCGTTTATCGTTTATTTTGCCGAGCAAACCAGTGCCGCAGTATCGGCGCAAATCCAGGCCGCGGTCTCCAGCATTCTAGCCACCATGCAGGACAGCATTGTCGACCTGGTGCCATCTTATGCGTCGTTGCTGGTCATTTTCGATCTCGATCGCAGCGATCACTTCGCGGTCAGGCAGAAACTACGTGCGGCTTTAACCGATCTCGACAGCGTTGATGCGGCTGCGGGCGAGCTGGTTACCCTGCCGGTCTACTACAGTATCGAGTCAGGACCCGATCTCGAGATCATCGCTGAACGCGGTAACATTAGTGTCGACGAAGTCATCGCAATACATCAGCAGCAAGAGTATCGGGTATACGCAATCGGCTTCGCGCCTGGATTCGCTTACCTGGGTGAAGTCGATGAACGCATCGCGGCACCACGCCTGGCAACACCCAGACAAAAAGTACCCAGAGGCGCAGTCGCCATCGCCGATCGCCAGACAGCGGTGTACCCGGCGGTCTCACCGGGTGGCTGGAACCTGATCGGGCTTTGCCCGACACGGATGTTTGATCCTGCTGCAGATCCGAGCATGCCGGTCAGGGTAGGTGACCGTATTCGATTTAGTGCCATCAATCGCGATGAGTTTCTTGCCCAGGGTGGCGAGCTATGAGCGGTTTCACCGTCAACCAGCCGGGTCTGTTAAGCCTGCTGCATGACCGCGGACGCTACGGTGCGCACAACCTGGGGCTCACTACGGGCGGTCCGCTCGATAGTCTCGCATTTGACTGGGCCAATCGTTTACTGGGCAATGATATCAATGCCACCTGCCTTGAAATCAGCTTTGGTGGCTTAAGCCTCGAAGCCGAAACCGAGACCAGCTTTGTCATCACCGGCGCGCAGGCACCCTGTAAACTCAATGGTCAAGTCGATACCACTCTGGCAGACCCAGGATATCCAGCGCGGCGACAAACTCGAAATTGGCTTCACCTCTGCCGGCACGCGCTGCTACCTGGCAGTTCGCGGCGGCTTCGATATTGCGCCCAGTTTTGGCAGCAGTTCGACCGTACTGCGGGAAAAAATCGGCGGTATCAATGGTGACAAGCTGCAAGCCGGTGATCACCTGCCCTGCAGTGGTAACAAACTGGTCGCTCATTGCCGACTGGCGGAAAAGGACCAACCTGTTTATGGAGACAGTGCCAGGCTGCGAGTCGTACTCGGTTACCAGCAGGCGGCATTTGGTCCGTTGCAGCGATGGCGTTTTTTCAGTTCCGAGTATCGCCTGAGCGAACGCTGCGATCGCATGGGTTTTCGCCTGGAAGGCGAAACCGTGCATTCGGATATGGTCAGCATGCTGTCTGAAGGCATATGTCATGGCGCGATCCAGATCCCGGCCGATGGCCAGCCAATCGTTTTGATGAACGATCGCCAGACCATCGGCGGTTACCCGAAAATCGGTGCGGTGATACCCATGGATACCGCACGCCTGGCGCAACTGTCACCCGGATCGCGGGTTAACTTCGAAGAGATCAGCATCGAACAGGCGCATAATCTTCACTGCCTTGAACAGGCACGTTTCAGACGCACCCCGGTGCAACCCTGCTGAGCAATGAAAATGAACCCAAGCGAAGAGCTGGCCTTGAGCCGCAAAATCGAGGATATCCTGGTGGCGCGCAACCCACGCGGTATGAAGTCGGTTCAATCTCATCTAAAGCCCGGATATTGCCTGCGAGCCGCCCAAATTTTGCACAATTGCACGGGCAACATCCTCATCGGTACCGGTTTTCCGGTGGTAAAAACCTTTGAAACAGATGGTCCGGTCGGTGCGATCGCGATGTATGAATCCTTTGAAAAGCTGGGCGCCACACCGACCATCGTCTGTGGACGCCCGCTTTCACGGGCGCTGGCCGAAAAGTACCGGGTACATGAAATCCGTGTCGGTGACCACGACCAGCGTGAACACGAGGCAGAAGAGGCACTCGAACGTTTCCACCCCGAGGCGATCATTTCTATCGAGCGTCCCGGACAGGCTGCCGACGGTGGTTATTACAACATGCGCGGCGAAAGTATCAGCGAAAATACCGCCTGTTTCGATACCTTCATGAACTTGAGTGAATGTCCGACCATTGCCATCGGCGACGGTGGTAACGAAATCGGCATGGGTAATGTCACCGTGGCATTGCAGGAATTGAACATCGTGCCCGCGGCGACAACCTGCGACGAACTGATTATCGCCGATGTTTCCAACTGGGGCGCCTACGGCATTATTTCGTTTCTATCAGTGTGGCATAATCGTGATTTACTTGCCGAAATCGTACCACTCGATATCCTGCGCTACATTTCGGAACTCGGCAGCGTCGATGGCGTCACCCGTGTCAACCAGCTAACCGAAGATGGGCTCGAATCCAGCGAAGGCGAATCCGTCCTGTTGGAACTGCGCCGGGTTTGCGGATTCATCTAGCCCAAATATTCCTCACATAACTACTGGCGCAATGATTTTCACAATGTGGCTCTATTCGGCAAAGACGTGTATCTGCTTAACTTGCCAGCCATTTTTGGCGCTATTGAAATATTGAGGCACACATGACCATTGCGTATTTAAACGGCGATTATATGCCGCTCGAAGAGGCTCGAATTTCACCTATGGACCGGGGTTTTCTGTTCGGTGACGGCATCTACGAAGTAATTCCCTCCTATGGTGGCAAGATGGTCGGATTCAAACCACATATCAAACGCATGCAGGAAGGGCTCGGCGCGATTGAGATAAATCTCCACTGGGATGACGAACAATGGCGCGCACTGTGCACTTCACTGCTGGAAAAAAATGGCAATGGCAATCTCGGCGTCTACCTGCACGTAACCCGTGGGGCTGACAAAAAGCGCCATCATGCCTATCCCGAAGGCATCGAGCCCACCGTGTTCGGTTATGCCTTCGAAATTCCCCCACCACCGGTGCCTGACCGTGACGAGATCACCCCTTATACCTGTGCAACCGGTCACGATATGCGCTGGGATCGCTGTAACATCAAGTCGATTTCACTGCTTGGCAACGTCATGCACTATCAGCAGGGCCACAGCAAGGGTGATGGTGAAATTCTGCTCTACAACGAAAACAATGAATTAACCGAATGTGGCGCCTGTAATGCCTATATCGTCAAGGATGGTGTGGTTGCCACACCGATACTCGATAACCAGATCCTGCCCGGGATTACCCGCCAGTTGTTACTGTCTGTGTTAAAGGCCGACGGCACTATCCCGGTCGAAGAACGTGTGATAACGATGGACGAAGTCTGGGACGCGGATGAAGTCTGGATTTCGAGCTCGAGCAAGGAAGTGGTACCGGTGATCAAGCTCGACGGTAAGCCGGTCGGCGACGGTAAACCGGGCCCGGTCTGGGAAAAAGCCGCTAAATTGTACTCGGCTGGCAAGTACGACTTCTAGACTGCGGACCCCGGCGGAAACCGGTGAAGCCCCACGCGCCTGCCCGGGTGGCCTGCGGCTTCCCCTTACAGGGATTCGTGGCTACCTCGGGTGTAAGCTTGCAAAAGGCGCTCCAAACGGCAAAAAGCGCCGTTTGGCACATCCCTGTGATCGCTTGGAGCCCGATGCGTCGGACTCGCGGCATCCTGCCTCGCTAAACTTTTGATCAGAGCTTACACCGGAGGTAGCCCTTGCGACTAGACGAACCTGGATTATGAATACACCGCCTGATCGGTAACGATCATATCGAGCCGCACATCCCACTCCTGCGGCAGGATCCGTTCGACCTTCTGCAACTCATGCGCCACTCCGATTAGTAATGGTTTCAAATTTTCAGGGCGCTTGCGAAAAGCGAAGCTACGGTCATAAAATCCACCACCCATACCGATGCGATTACGCTCGTCGTCAAATACCACCAATGGCGCGAGCACCAGGTCCAGTTCTTCCGGCATGAGCATTTCACTGTCATCGACATCCGGTTCAGGCAAACGAAATTTGTTGATACGCATTTTCTGCGAGTGAAAATAAGGTGAAAATCGTAGCGCCTGCTGATCCAGGTTTGGCAGGTAGACATTTTTACCCTGGCTCAGCGCATGATCGATCAAGGGATTTAATCCAATCTCGCCGTTAACCGCGAAGTAAGCAGCGACTCGCTGCGCCCGACGGTACTCGTCCAGCGACAGGATGCGTTCAGCCAGCGCGTCCGCCGCAGCTTCGAGCTGGCTGGCTTCCAGTTGTGCACGTAGCTTGCGATTGCGTTGTCTCAATTCGTCATGACTTAGCATGATTTGCTCCGCATAATTTGAGGTCGCGCATAATACTGTTATTCAACCAGGCTGAGTAGCCATTCCTTGAACGCGAGCACCGCGGGGTTTTTCAAGTGTGATTGCGGGCAAACTACGTAGTAACTGAATTCATTTACCAGCACGGTATCGAACGGCTTGATCAGCTTGCCTGAATCAAGGTGGTCTTCGACAAACGTGGTCGAGCCAAGGGCGATGCCCTGCCCGTCAATTGCGGCCTGGATTAGCACGTTGGTATCATCGATGATGGTTCCCTTGTCGGCGTCGATACCGGCCACGCCCACCAGCTTGATCCAGTCTCGCCAGCATTCGTAATTGGCATCATGCAACAGGCTGTAGTAACGCAGGTTATCGATATTGGTTAGCGGTTTGTCGTTATGCATGAACGCCGGCGAACAAACCGGGAAAAAGTCCAGGCTAAGCAATTTATCCGCGACCACATCGGGCCAGCCGCCTTTGCCATAGGTAACCGCGATATCGATTTCTTCGCGTTCAAAATCGACAGCGGCATTTGCATGAAACAGGCACAGGTCAATTTCCGGATACTGCAACCAGAAGTACTTGAGCCGGGGTGACAGCCATTTTGCCGCGAAAGATGGCGCCAGGCGGACACTCAGCAGATTAGAATGAGCTTCCTTGCCGAGCGCGCCAATCGCCAGTGAAACCCGGTCAAAGGCCTCGATAACTTCGGGCAGCAAAGCCTTACCCTGCTCGGTCAACGCCAATCGTCTTGGGTGACGTGCGAACAGGGGAAAACCAAGGTATTCTTCGATAACCTTGATCTGATGGCTTATAGCCGCCTGGGTGACATTGAGTTCGCTGGCCGCGTCGGTAAAGCTCAACAGGCGCCCTGCCGCCTCGAAGCATTTGAGGCTATTCAGTGGTGGTAATCGTCGCCCCATGATGACCGCAATAATAGATTATTAAAACTAATCCATACTATAAAAAATAATACCTTGAATCCACTAGAAACTGACTCGAGAATGCTACGCTGGTACGCTAACTCCTGAAAACAACGGCCATCGAGGAAATGCAACATGGCAAGAAGATCCAATTCTCGTGAAGCAAAAATAGCATTACGCAAGGCGGCTCTCGCCGAAGATCTCAAGCCGGTGCGTCCCGGCGAATCGGGAGGTCAGTACAAACCCCTTGCGGATTCCGAGATCGCGCAGATCGATGCGACCGTATTTCGCATTCTCGAAGAAATCGGATTTGCCGATGCCAACGATCATTGCATCGAAACCTGTACCGCGGTGGGCGCAATCTATGGTGAGGACAAACGCCTGCGGTTTCCGCGCGCAGTGGTTGAAGATGCGCTTGATAAATGCGCACGTGACCTGGTTCTGCATGGACAGGACCCGAAGCATGACATGCATTTAAGCGGCTCCAGGGTACACTTTTCCACCGCCGGGGCAGCAGTCATGATTGCCGACCCGGTAAAAAACGAGTATCGCGAATCGACTGCGCAGGATTTGTACGATATGGCGCGTATTGCGGATAAGTGTGAGCATATCCACATGTTCCAGCGTACCTGCGTACTGCGCGACATCACCGATAACCACGATATGGATATCAATACTGCCTACAACGCGGTGATGGGAACCACCAAGCATATCGGCTCCAGCTGGACCGAGGCCCATCATCTCGAAGACACGCTGAAAATGCTGCATATCATCGCCGGCGGGGAGGATAAATGGCGCGAACGTCCGTTCATGAGTATCTCCTGCTGCCACGTCGTGCCGCCGATGAAGTTTACCAATGAAGCACTGAGCTGTATCAAGGTAGCGGTCGAGGGAGGTATGCCGGTACTGCTGCTTTCCGCAGGGCAGTCCGGCGCGACTGCTCCTGCCTGCCTGGCCGGCGCAGTGGCACAGGCCTGGGCTGAATGCCTCGGCGGCCTGGTGTTTGTCAATGCCATCAAACCGGGGGCTCCGGCGATCCTCGGAACCTGGCCTTTCGTCTCGGATTTACGCACCGGCGCAATGAGTGGTGGTTCACCGGAGCAGGCGATACTTTCTTCCGCCTGTGCGCAAATGGGCAACTATTACGACCTGCCGACCGGCACTGCCTGCGGCATGAGCGACTCCAAGTTCCCGGATTTTCAGGGTGGCGCCGAACGCGCCTATACCATCTCCTGTGCCGCAACTTCGGGCGCCAATATCATCTACGAATCGGCCGGCATGTACGCCAGCCTGCTCGGTGCCTGCCCGGAATCCCTGCTCATCGATAATGACATACTCGGCGCAGCCCTGCGCATCACCCGGGGCATCGAGGTCAACGAGCGGACCCTGAGTTTTGACGTACTCAAGGACGTCTGCCTGGGTAACAAGGGACATTATCTCGGTGCCGGACAAACCCTGGATGTCATGCAAACCGAGTATATCTATCCGGAGCTCGGTGACCGCCTCAGCCCTAACGAATGGGCAGAACAGGATAAACCCGTGTTGCTGGACAAGGCACTCGCCAGGAAGAAGGAAATTCTCGACAATTACTTCCCCGATCACGTCAGCGCCGAACAGGATCGACAGATTCGGGAACAGTTTAAAATTTATCTGCCAGCCGAGGCATTTGGCCGCAGCGCCTGAGCTCCTATCAACACATACACTTAAAGGTTAACGAAATGAAAAGTCATGCCAGGGTCGTTATTATCGGCGGTGGTTCACTCGGAGTGAATCTGCTTTACCATTTGACCAAAGAAGGCTGGACCGATGTCGTGCTGGTGGAAAAAGGTGAACTGACCAGCGGATCGACCTGGCATGCAGCCGGACTATGTTCCAACTTCATCGGCAATCACACAGTCGCACAAATCCATGACTACACGATCAAGCTGTACAACGAAATACTGCCTGAGGAAACCGGCGAGAAATCGGTTTTCCATCAATGTGGCAGTATTCGCCAGGGATTCACCCGGGTCGAGGAGGAATGGTTCAGGAATCTCGAGAGTCGTTCCAAAAATATCGGCTTTGAATTCAACATTGTCAGCAAGACGGAAGCCCAGGAACTTAATCCTTTCATGAATTTCGACAAGGCTCGTGTCATCGCTAGCACACCGAATGATGGTCACGTGGACCCCACTTCGGTGGTCATGCCCCTGTCGAAACTGGCCCGCGCGAACGGTGCCGAGATCAATCGTTTTACCCGTGTCACCGAAATCAACGAGCTGCGCACCGGGGAATGGGAAGTGGTCACGGACAAGGGAACCATTGTCGCCGAACACGTGGTCAATGCGGCCGGTTGTTTCGCGCGTGAAGTCGGCGCCATGGCTGGCATCAATGTCCCGCTGATCAATCTCGAACATCAATACCTGGTCACCGAAACTCACCCCGATATTGAAGCGCTTGGCTGGGAGTTGCCGGTGTGCCGTGATTCCTACAGTTCAGCCTACATCAGACAGGAAGGTCTGGGCTTTCTGGTTGGACCTTATGAAATGTGGGGTTCACGTCCCTGGGCGCTCGATGGCATGGACTGGGCCTTTGACCGGGAGCTGTTCGAACCGAATCTGGATGTATTGATGCCGTTTCTTGAACGCTGCTTCGAACTGACGCCGAAGTTTGAAGAAGTTGGCGTCAAATCAGTTGTCAATGGGCCGATCACACATACGCCTGACGACAATATCCTCGCTGGTCCGGTCGCCGGCCTGCGTAATTTCTGGAATCTCTGCGGCGCCAGCATCGGTATCGCCCAGGGCGGCATCGGCAAGTACATCGCACAGTGGATGAAATACGGTCAAACCGAAATTAACATGGCGTCGCTTGATACGCGTCGCTTTGGCGACTGGGCTGACAGCAAATACTGCACCATCCGCGCGATCGAATCTTACGAAGCGATGTACGCGGTTGGCGCACCTAATGATAATCGCCCACATGGCCGCCCGATGCGTTGCAGTCCGTTATTTACCCGCCTGGCACAACAGGGCGCGGTGTATGGAGCGGTGCAAGGCTACGAGAAACCCTTATGGTTTCAAACCGATACAGTACGTACTGAATCTCTGAGCTGGTCGCATAGCGAAGCGCATGCCGTGGTCGCCGAGGAATGCAGCAAAGTACAGCAATCAGCCGGCATCATCGATATTTCAGGTTCCGCCAAGTATGAAATCAGCGGGAACGATGCAAGCGCTTTTCTCGACCGGCTTTCCTGCAACAAGTTACCCCGGGTAGGACGCATCGGCCTGAGCCTGTTTCATTCCCCCAATGGTGGCATCATGTGTGAAATGTCGATCACGCGGCTGGATGAAAATCACTTTTACCTGGTCTCCGCGATTGGTTCGGAACACAAGGATCTGCACTGGATGCAGGCAAATGTTGCCGATTTCGATGTCAGCATCGTCAATGTCAGCGAAGATTTTTCATCGCTACTGATCACCGGGCCGAATTCGCGTGACATCCTGCAGCAGATGACCGAGGAAGACCTCTCAAATGCGGCGTTTCCGTGGCTCTGCGCAAGGGTGGTGCAAATCGATAGCGCAATGGTACGGGTCCTGCGTGTGTCGTACGCCGGGGAACTCGGCTATGAGCTGCATATGCCTTCTTACCAGTTATTGTCGATCTATGATTCAATGTGGCGCAAGGCGGAACCCTTCGGCATCTGCAATTTCGGTGGCTATGCTTTCAACTCGATGCGCATGGAGAAGATGTATCGCGCCTATGGCAATGAATTCACCGAGGAAATCAGCGGCCTCGAAGCCGGCATGGATCGTTTTATCGATACCAGCCGCGATTTCATCGGCTGTGAAAATCTTAAGCAGCGACAACAGGATGGCTACGCAATCGAACTGGCCTACCTGGTGTTCGACGATGACCTTGCCTGCGAGTGCTACGGCAACGAAGCGGTTTACCATAACGGTGACTTGATAGGCCTGACCACCGGTGGCGCCTATGGCCATCGAATCGGTAAAAGCATCGCCTTCGCCTACCTGCAACCCGCGCAGATCAGCGCCGGGCTCGAGGTCACGATCGATACTTCAAGCGGTAGCCGCAGTGCCCATATTGAAACGGATGCAGCTTACGATCCCGCTAACGAATTGCTGCGCAGCTAGTGCTTGCGCTAACATGCGCAAACATCGATGAATAATCCAGGATTATCCGGGAGACCATTATGCAAACTGTAAATTTCACCCGCATGGAAGACGGTACACGCGAGGAGTATGAATTTCTCGATCGCATGGAAGATGAGTACAAGGCCGGACTTCCCGCTCGCCTGATGGAAAGCCTGCGCAAGCTCGAGAACAGTTTGTCGGGTTACCGTATCAACCGGCTCCAGCACAGTTTACAGGGCGCCACGCGGGCACATCGTGCGGGTGAGTCGGATGAAATGATCGTCGCTGTGTTACTGCATGATATCGGCGACGATCTTGCACCCTACTCGCATAGCGAAATGGCCGCTGCGATCCTGCGTCCGTTCGTTTCCGCCAAACTTTACTGGATCATCAAACATCATGGCGTGTTTCAAATGTACTACTACGCGCATCACTGCGGCGGTGATCGTAACGCCCGCGAAATGTATAAAGACAATGCCTGGTACCAGGATGCGATAGATTTCTGTCATAACTACGATCAGAACTGCTTTGATCCGGATTACGCTACCGAACCGCTCGAATTTTTTGAGCCGATTCTGCGGCGGGTGCTGGCAAAGCCGAGCATCAGCGATCCGGAACAGGTCGCCCGTTACGGCGAGGCCAGCTAAGCAAACCAGCATTGACACAGGTCACGCATCATTGCGCAGCAACGTCAATTACAATATAGCTCAGGCGTCATTGCAGGGTATTTTCAGTATTTGACGGGTTTCGGTATCTTGATACCAAAACCCTGCGCGTAATCGATACCAATATCCTCGAGAGCATCGAGGGTAGCATCGTTTTCAACAAATTCGGCGATGGTGCGTTTGCCCATGACATGTCCGATTTCATTGATCGACTTGACCAGTTCGAAATTTATGCGGTCCTCACACATATCACGCACGAAAAAGCCGTCGATTTTCAGAAAATCAACCGGCAAGGTTTTCAGATAGGCAAATGAAGAAAGTCCACTGCCAAAATCATCTAGTGCAAAAAAGCATCCGCGTTCGCGCAATTGCGCAATAAAGCGATTAGCCTTGCTCAGATTTTGTATCGCTGCAGTTTCGGTTATTTCAAAACATATGCGGGTCGCGTCGACCTTTCTTGCATCAATCGCTAGCAGCACAAACCGCAGGAAATCTTCATTGGCAACCGACATGCCGGATAGATTTATCGTGCAGCGTACTTGCGTGGTTGCTGCCAACCAGTCCAGGGTTGCGTTTACGACCCAGGTATCGAGTTGTGTTGCCAGGTTATAACGTTCCGCGGTCGGCAGAAAATTACCCGGCAGAACCGGAAAACCTGATTCGTCAACCATTCGCACCAGGACCTCGCAGAAATAACCGTCTTCTCCCTGGCCAGCACCGAGTGACTTAATCGGTTGCTGATAAAGAACAAAACGATCCTCGTCAAAGGCCTGGTTAATATCGACAATTTGCTGCATTTCCCGATGGCGCTGAGCCACTTCAAAGCTGTCTGCGTTATAAACGTGAATCCGGTTACGTCCGGCATCCTTTGCTGTATAGCAGGCCGCGTCAGCGGAGCGCATTACATTGGTGATATTGCCACTACTGAAATTTATCGGGATTACCCCGATACTGGCGCCCAGGCGAAAGTTGCGCCCAGCCCACATAAACCTGAATTGCTCGATTGCCGCACGCACGGTTTCAGCAACCCGATTCGCCTGCTTCATTGAACAGCGCTCCAGCAGAAGCCCGAATTCGTCACCCCCAAGCCTCGCGATGGTGTCACGTTTTCTTACCTGGTCTTCCAGTAACGCAGCTATCTGGCGCAATAACTCATCCCCGGCATCATGTCCACAGGTGTCATTGACAACCTTGAACTGGTCCAGGTCGATGTAACATAACGCATGGTCACTGCTATCCTCGCGGCAGCCCTTGATTACACGCGCAAGACGCGACTCGAACTCGCGTCGATTTACCAGCCCCGTAAGCGGGTCATGCGAAGCCTGGTAGTTGAGTTGCTGAGATAAAAGATAGGACTCGGTGATATCGATGCCGGTGCCACGATAACCAATGAATTCACCCTGCTCGTCAAATTTTGGTTTGCCACTGATACGGACGATTATCTCCGAACCATCCGCGCGAGGATATGCGTACTCGAAATTGTAAAAAGGTTCTCGCGCCTTAAGTCTGGCATCCAGTTGTTGCCAGTTGTCGGATTTAAAATTAGCACCCGGTAACATGTCCTGGCGAGTCTTACCGATAATCTTATCAGTCGACATTTGTTCGAACCCGGGGTAATTACCCGACAGGTAGCTAAAGCGCAATTCGACATCCTGCTCCCAGAACCAGTCTGCGCCGGTTTCGGCAAAATCCCGCAAACGTTCTTCGCTATACCTGAGCGCCCGTTCGGCCTGGTATTGATTGGTGATATCACGTGCATGCACGATAAGCTCAGCGTCGCTTTCACTGTCCTGGTTCGAGAAACACTGGCGTGTCATCTGTAAAACCCTGACCGAGCCATCCTTATGATAGTAACGGTAATCTCCTGCCACCACCCGGCCCGGGTTTTCCAGCGCTACCTGCATCGCCCGCTGGATACCTGCATGGTCTTCTGCATGCGCATGGGTAGCGGCTTTGCCGGACTCGAGTTCTTCGACAGCATAACCCAGAATTTTTTCCACCGATTTGTTCAGGAACTTGATTTCTCCGGCCGCATTGACGATACATACGATATCGGTAACCTGTTCGATGATATTACGAAACCGGTTTTTACTCTCGATGAGTTGTTGCCTGGTGGTGGTCGCCTCGGTGATGTCGCTGCCGATCCCGCGGTAACCGAGAAATTTGCCGTCAGCGCCAATAACCGGCTTACCCTGGGTGCGCAATACACGAATTGCTCCGTCAGGGTGCTGTAACGCCCAGACCATGCAGTACTTTTCGCGTTTGTGCAACGCGCCACCGATCCGCATCCACTTGCTCGAATCATCGATACGTCCGGCAAAGGCTTCTTCACGGGTCTTACCGATGACATCCGCAACCGGGATTCCGGTAATTTCTTCAAATCGACTGGATTGATAAGTGAAGCGCAGCTCTGCATCCATTTCCCAGAACCAGTCTGCAGCCATCATCGCAACATCGCCGAATCGCCCCAGTACTCTATCAGTGTCTAGAGATGGCTCAAAAGACGAGCTTGACCCCTTTTTATCAGGGGCTGCAATCTGCTTCGGATCCTGATGGGTTGCCGATTGGCTCTTCATATTATTATTAGGGAATACTCGATTACGCGATATGACACTTTCAAGTCTAGGGCTTCCGCATGATATGTCCAGCATATCAGGCTAACTTTTCATGCAATCCAGGTCAGCGGCATTTCCGGCTTTATTCCTGATAGCATTGCGGTAGACTTGGCACTTTAGATTTGAGTGCGGACAGCATGTCAGAATTTCACGCAACTCTGAGTCATTATGCCAATACGGAAATCGACTCCAGCGCAGATTACCCATCCGAATTACTTGAAATTGCGAGCCTGGAAAAATCTCGGCTTGCCGTTGCGGAGATTTCCCGTTGGCCGGGGTACCAGCCAACTCCGCTGCATCAACTCGCGTCGCTGGCGCAGGATACAGGCGTTGATAAAATCTTCTACAAAGATGAATCCCAACGGTTTAATCTGAAGAGTTTCAAGGCCCTGGGCGGCGCTTACGCGGTCGCTCGTCAACTACAGGCAAGGATATACCAGCGCTGTGGGCAAAACGCTTCAATCGATGAATTACTGGGCGATCGTTACCAGCCGATTATCGATGAAGTCGTGATTAGCTGCGCTACCGATGGTAATCACGGGCGCTCAGTCGCCTGGGGCTGTCAGATGTTCGGCTGTCGCTGCATTATCTACATACACCGGGATGTATCTGCCGGGCGCGAACAGGCCATGCAGGACCTTGGAGCCGAGGTTATCCGTATCGACGGTAACTATGACGCTTCGGTCAGGCTGGCCGATAACGAGGCCAGTTTACACCAGCGCATTATAGTTTCGGATACCAGCTACCCCGGTTACATGGATATCCCGAAGGATGTTGCCCTCGGCTACACAGTGATGCTCGCCGAAGCCGTCGAGCAGATGCAGGGTTCGATACCAACGCATGTTTTTATTCAGGCCGGCGTTGGCGGCCTGGCTGCCGCGGTGTGCGCCTATTTCTGGGAACTATGGGGAGAGCAACGTCCTCGATTTATTGTCGTCGAACCCGAACAGGCCAATTGCCTGCAGCAATCGGCTCGCGCAGGCAAGCCAGTTGCGGTAGAGGGAGATCTCGACACCCTGATGGCAGGACTTTCATGTGGTGAGGTATCAGTGCTTGCCTGGGAGATTCTAAATCCTGGCGCTAATGACTTTATGACCGTAAGCGAGGATGCAGTGGCACCCTGTATGCGCATGCTCGCTAACGGAAAGCCTGCAATCGAGGCGGGCGAATCAGCGGTAGCAGGGCTCGCCGCGTTCATCGCGGCGCGTGACGATAAGGCCATGTCAAGCACACTCGGACTCGATGAATCGAGTCGGATATTTGTCATCGGTACCGAGGGCGCGACCGATCCCGAACTTTACCACGAGTTGGTGGGGGCCTGATCATGTCCAATCCTCCTTTACGCGGGTTTACTCAAACTGAATTTGAAGCTCGCACCGAACGCGCACAACGCATGATGCGCGCGCTGGAAGTTGACGCAATATTACTGACCACAGAGCCGCATGTGCGTTATTTCAGCGGATTCTTAACCCAGTTCTGGCAAAGCCCGACCCGACCCTGGTTTCTGTTATTACCGCTTAGCGGAAAACCGATCGCTGTCATCCCGACGATCGGGGTCGCGGGCATGCAACAGACCTGGATCGACGACATCCGCAGCTGGTCTTCGCCGCAACCGCAGGATGACGGTGTTTCGTTGCTCTTGTCGACCATTCGCGAGCTACCCAGACGCTTCGGCACGACTCGGAATGACCCTCGGTACAGAGAGTCATTTACGCATGCCCGCCAATGACTACAAACTGCTTGGCACCGAGTTGGCTGATATGGAACTGGTCGATTGTGCCGAACTGATGCTAAATCTCTGCAGTATCAAATCTGGCGCCGAAGTGGAAAAGATCAGGTACATATGCGAGCTTACCTCGGATAGCTTCAACGCCTTGCCCGGGTTCGCGCGCAACTGGTCAAAGTGAGCGCGAAATCCTGCGTTCGATGCGCATCGATTTACTGCAACGTGGTGCAGATAATACGCCGTACATCGTCTCCGCCTCGGGTGAAGACGGCTATGGTGACATCATTATGGGGCCGGGTGATCGCCCTCTCGAGGACGGTGACATCCTGATTATCGATACCGGCACTGTTTATGATGGCTATTTCTGTGATTTTGATCGTAATTACGCCTTTGGTTTTGCTTCGGACAAGGCTAAGCAGGCATACACTACCGTCTTCGATAGCACTGAGGCAGGACTGGTTGCGGCCAGACCCGGCGCCACCACGACCGATGTCTGGCAGGCAATGTGGTCGGTACTCGAGGCTGGTGGCGCACGCGGCAATGACGTGGGGCGAATGGGACACGGACTCGGAGCACAGTTAACGGAATGGCCATCACTCACTGCAAGCGATAACACCACCCTGAAAGCGGGAATGGTCATCACCCTGGAACCGGGCATGGAATTCGAGGCGGGGAAATTGATGGTACACGAAGAAAATATTCTTATTACCGACAATGGTGCAAATTTACTGAGCAAACGAGCTGCTGCCGAATTACCCGTCATAACCTAGCGAATTTCTTTATTTATGAAACAATTTCTAATCGACCTTAGCATGCAACGTCGCTACTGGGCAGCACTGGTACTGATCGGAATCGCACTGGAAGCAGCTGCGCTGTATTACCAGTATGCTCTTGACGAGTGGCCCTGCGTGCTCTGCATCCATGTTCGCATCTGGGTTATTGCATTCATCCTGCTAGGAATAGTTGCTCTTTTTTGCACCCGCTCAAAGTTTGCAATACGCACTGCTCACGGCCTGGCTGTGGTCATCATGGCCGGCCTGCTGGAACGCAGCTGGAGAGTTCTCGCGGTAGAACGTGGCTGGATTTTCGGTGACTGCGAAATGGATCTTGGTATGCCCGCATGGTTTGCACTGGACAAATGGATTCCGGCTCTGTTTGAAGTGCAAACCTCCTGTGGATACACACCTTTACTATTCTTCGGCATAACCATGGCCGAAGTCCTGCTTGTCTTTTCAGCTTTACTGTTGATAATGAGCGCGGTTCTTTTCTTTGCCAGCTGGTTCGATTAGTCCTGCTCGAAACAGCGGCATTCATTATTAATAATGAATCATTCATGTAAGAATCGCGAAGGAATTCTTAAGTCGGATACTCTAAGGATCCCAGTAAACCGGCCGTTACTTGCAAAAGCGGTTTACCTGGCCAAATACATGACGATACTCTATCTCTGGCGTGGCAGGAATTAGCTTTGGTAAAGATATATCTTTTCTCAACCACATTTCTTACCGACTACTGGGAGTAACATGAGAGTCAACTTCAATCACAATAACGGTATGTTGTGGGCTTTGTTTGTTTTAACCCTGGGGATATTTAGCCCATTCAATGCCTATGCCTCGAGCACCGCAGCCGTGACACTGGACCTGACCCAGCATTGGGTGGGTCAGCTCCAGCTTAGATGTCGTACGCATCATTCTGTTATGTTTATTGGGTCTTAAGAATGCCAGAAGATAAATCTCCAGATCCTGATAACCAAACTTTAATGCCTCACACAATCAGTCTATTTCTGATTCTTGCTACATTTTGGCTACTAAACTCTGGTCATTACACGCTGCCGATACTTTCGCTTGGGTTAATCTCCATCGCCCTGGTTATATATATAGCCCATAGAATGGATGTAGTAGACCACGAATCTCAGCCTCTGCACCTCATCACGCTGCGGATTCCGAGGTTTCATCTATGGCTCACCAAAGAAATAATTCTCTCCAATATTTCCGTCGTGAAGCATATTTGGCTTGGCAACGAGACAATTTCTCCTGTTCTCGCCACGATCAAAGCCAGTCAAAAGACAGATATTGGGAAAGTTATCTACGCAAACTCCATTACCCTTACACCGGGCACAGTCGCGGTAGACCTGGTGGGTGATCAAATTACGGTGCATGCATTATTGCGGGAAAACATTGAAGTTCTGCAAGCCGGTGAAATGGATCGCCGGATAAGCCGGTTGAAAGACTGATGCTAATCGCGGCAACCATAGCAATTCTTGTTGTCATGATCCTGGCGATCATTCGAGCGGTCGTAGGGCCTACCCTCTACGACCGGATTCTTGCCGTCAATATGTTTGGTACCAAGACGGTGCTACTCATTTCGCTTCTCGGCTTCGTG
>CAWCBX010000189.1:0-28790 GCA_963793595.1 uncultured Gammaproteobacteria bacterium
CATTTTCGTCATTAACGTGTAAATCTTTATAGGCAATATTTTCACGAATAGTGCCGCGTAATAATTCGATGTCCTGCGACAGGTAGCCAATGTTTCTGCGCAGATCGGCGGGGTCTATCTGGTTGATATCAATGTCGTCGATTGCAATAGAGCCTGCGCTGCCCTGGTAGAGTCCGATGATTAGTTTCATCAGGGTGGTTTTACCCGAACCCACCTTGCCGATTATGCCGACGTGTTCGCCAGGTTTGATTTTTATGTTAATACCGGAGAGCGACTTTTTGGGTGCTTCGGGATAACTGAAGTCCAGGTCTCTGAACTGAATTGCTCCTTCGAATCCGGGGCGGCGAACATAAGATTTCCCTTCCGGCCTTTCGATCTCCTTCTGCATCAATTCGTCGAGTGAGCGGAACGCTGTTTTGGTCTGCTCAAAACTGGTAATCAGGGCGGCGATCTGGCCCATGGGTGCAACCGCGCGGGAGGCCAGCATTACAATTGCGATCAGGCCGCCGAGACTGAGTTCGAGATCACCGATCCGATAGATACCAAATGCGATCAAACCAATCGTATTGAACTGTACCATCAGGTTGGTGACGACGGTTATCGACGAAGATAGTATGCGTGCGCGCATCGATCTATTGGCGATGGTCCCGGAGGATTCCTCCCACACCCACTGTGCATAATTAGACGTGCCCAGCGCTTTCACCGTTTTTATCGAGCGCAGTGTCTCGATCAGATGTGCATTCTTGTTGGCGCTGGCTTCATAGGTAGCTTCGACACTCGCCTTAAGCGGCCGGATCAGGATAAAGCTGTACAGCATTAACAAGGCAATGATTATCAACGGCACGGCAATCATCGGTCCGCCGATATAATAGATAACCAGCAGAAAAATAATCGCAAACGGCAGGTCAACCAGGGTCGCTATCGTGGATGCAGTAAAAAAGTTTCGAATGCTTTCAAATTCGCGTAACTGGCTGGCAAAGGCACCGATGCTCGGCGGCCATTGATCCATTTTCAGATTGAGTACCTGGGCAAATACTATCGATGACATGATGATGTCACTTTTCTTGCCGGCGATTTCAAGCAGGTAGGTACGTACGAAGCGCAACATGGTATCAAATATATAAACCGTAACGATGCCGGCCACTAACACCCACAGGGTTGCGATCGCATCATTGGGCACGACCTTGTCGTAGACGTTCATGGTGAACATCGGGGTGGCGAGTATGAACAGGTTGATCAGGATGGACGAGAGTAGCACGCTGGCGAAGATGTCCCTGGACTTGCCGAGGGTGCCCCAGAACCAGTGACCGGAGCTGTCAGCGCTAGTCGTCTGTTTCGAGCTGGTATCTTGCTGGAACTCTTTTTTAAGCAGGAAAGCGTAACCGAGGTATTCCTTGCTTAGCTGGTCCAGTTCCAGCCACTCTTCACCCTCGCCAATTTCAGGGAATATAACCTGGGCGCGCTTGTTCTTGCGGTCGATGCTTTCGAGAATGCAGGCGTTTCCATTTCTTAAAACCAGGATGCAGGGCAGCAGCAGGCGCGACAGCTGATTCAGTTCGCGATGGATAAGCCGACTGGCAAATCCGGCGCGCGACGCTACCCGGGAGAAAAGGCCCTTCGGACTATCAATGCTGAAAAGCTCGGGCCCATCGGCACCGGGTTTCACCGGCAGGCCTGAAATCAGGGCTTCGACACTTATCGGGCGGTTATGTATCTTGGCGAAGATAACCACGCATTCGAGCAAGGGGTCATACTGATGATGTGGATCGATCATATATGGTTATATATCTGATTTATTTCGTGTTACCGACACGAGCCGAACTCGCCCGACAGGGCAGGATTGATATTACGATGAAACCCGCCTGGTATGAAAATCGATGGAACATAACTGTACTAGTCTCGGCCTGTAAAATCACGCTAAATTGATGTCGGGGAATCGAGGAAATTACCCTGCATTATGTCGATACCAAGCGATTTTAGCTCATCGAAAACCTTCTGCGAGTCAACCGCAACCGCAATGATGCGAATATCCAGGGTATCGGTGATAGTGCGTAAGGCCTGATATCCGGCTGGCATATCGTCACGACTCATTCCATACAGGGTTTTGGCATTGATTTTTACATAATCAAACTGGCCGGATTGCAGCAGTTGCAGCGATTGGCCCAAATCCAGGTTATCGATACCAAATTGATGTTGGTGTCGCCGCACGCGTTCGGAAACTTTAGCTCGCATAACGGGATGCTGGTTCAGTACATGATGACTGGCTTCGATACATAGCCGGGTATCTGCGCGTTGGCAATCGCTCAACAACTGATCAAATTCCTCCTGGGCTTCGGCCAGTTCAAAGAATGCTGCGCTTAAGTTAATCGCCAGTGGAATTTTGCGATCTATATCCTGATTAGAGGTAACCAGGCGAAATACTTCCTTGTCTATGTCCAGCGACATGCCGAGACTGGAAGCCATTGGCATAAAGGCCGATGCCGGTACAATTTGATCCTGCTGGTTGCGGGCTCTGATAAACAGCTCGCGATGGAGCGGACTGCCGTCATTGTCCATCGCCAGTTGTCCGACCAGGAACAACTGTTTTGTCTGCAGGATAGACTCGAGCCAGCTGCGCCATTGCATTTTCCCCCGGGGCAAATCAAGATTGGCCGACAATTGGCGCTCGATCGAAAACGGGCCATGGGTATCTGCCTGCGAAAGACAATAGTCGATACTGGAGAGGATGTTTCCGATATCACCGCCTACTTGCAGATCACATATGCCCGCCAGTAGCTTCACTTCGGCCAGTTTCGGCTCCTTTTTTGCCAGGGTCTGAAATAAATCGAACAATACGCGTATATAGCCGGTAACCGCGGATTCGTCGGTTGCGCTCAAAAAGGCAAATTCGTCTTCGTTGAAACGGGAAATTCGTTCAGCTTCGTGATCTACATGTGTTTGACGCAGCAGGTCGGCCAGTATGCGGATCAAATTATCCGATACTTCATAGCCGTGGCGATCGCGTAACTGTTCGAAATCCACAATCTTGATGATCGCCATACAACCGTGGAGGCTTGTTTCTTCCGACAGCGATTGCTCCAACTGGTCGAGGAGATAGCGACGATTACCGAGATTGGTTAATTTGTCGCGGTACAGGAGTTGCTGATATCGGCTTAAAGTCTTTTCCTGGTCATCAAAGATACTTTGCACCTTTGCGACCATCAGGTTCATTGCCTTGACAACGCTTTTTAGCTCGACCGTAGTCGGAAGGTCCTTTTGCTGTACAAATTTATTAATGTGGATTGCGTCGGCCTGCGCCTGCACCTGCTGCAATGGCTTTAACAGATAGCGCAACACCAGCCACAGCAGTATCATCGATATCACGAATAACAGGGCGAACCAGCGCAGGGCGGATACCAGGGCTTGATACATGGTGCTGTAGGCGAAACCAGGATGAATCACCAGGTTGAGTTGTCCGAGTTGAGTCCAGCCTTTCATGACCTGGGTTGTGCCACGCGCAGGCTCGAGAGGTACCAGACGCAGAAACCAGTCGGGCACGCCTGCGATATCGAGATCCTGGCTTTTCTGGTGAATGACCTGGCCATCGACCGCCACCAGTTCAATTTTTGTGTAGTAACCGCTGTCAAAAACGGCGTTAAATAAAACTTCAAGCGTGGCCTGATCGTCACCTTCAGGTAAGTTACTGATCGCGATTCCCAGCGTGGTTGCCATGTCCTGGGCTGATGTCTGCAGCTGTCCCTGTTGGAAACTACTGGTACGAGTCAGATCGTTTAACACGATGATCAGCAGTAAGACTAAAAACATAGTCGAGATCAGCAGGGCTATTTGTTTGAATAAGGTCATTGTTTTTCCTTTTGAATATCGGCCAGCAGTTTTTTCCACTTACTGTTTTTGATCTTGTTGGTGGGCAAGGATTTTCCCAGCCCGGCCGATGCATTGGTCAAGAAGAGTGATTTGGCGTTAAAACTGTAAACCGGTAACAAATCCGTTCTCTTATTCGCGCTGAGAATCATGGGATTATAATTATCCAGGATTTGCGGAATGCTCGTCGGGGTAGGGAAGTAACTTAATACCATGTGCGCTACATTCTGCTTCAGGGCTTTAACGTAAGTCAGGTATAGACGTTCATCAGGTACTCCAAGCGCACGCAGGGCGAAATACTTGGCGATGACGAAATCCTCGCAGTCTCCTTTTTGTGTCCCCAGAAATTCGCTCGGTGTCGCCCAGTAATCCTGCTTGCCCCAGTGAATATGGTCTTCCTGGTACTCGAATTGATTAAAAAAACGATTTATTTCAAGCAGTTGTTTTTGTATGTCCTGATGCTTGAGTGCAACCAGTATCTTGTTGATCTCGAGCCCACGGCGGTAGGCCTCGGCGGAGTACTCGGTCTTTAGATTGTTTAGCATATCTGTGCTAAGCAGTGGACTTGCAAGCTGCTGCCCGGGAAATACAACTGCCAGAGCGCTACACACGAGTATGGCGACCTTTTTTAGCACGAAATGTCCCACCATTGTGCATAGGTGTTAAGGTAATTTCTATAACAATGGGTCGATCTGCAGGATTTTACGAAATGTCGCGCCAGGTTATTCAGGAGAGGTTTCCAAACTCACAATACTGCCTCCAAGTGTAGACCAATTGCCGCAACTAGGAGTCGGCCTTATTCGGCGGGGATTTTTGTCTTGAAAATGAACTCACCTCGGCGATTTATCGCCTGGCCAGCCGGGGTGGAATTGTCGGCAATAGGTTCCTCTTCTCCCATTCCTACCGCCTTGATATCGGCTTCATCAATGCCGTTTGCGACCAGTAAATCTTTGAGCGCAGCCGCTCTTTTCGCAGACAGGGCGATGTTGTAGGCATCCGAGCCGATATTGTCGGTGTATGTGTAGACTTCGATGGTAATGTTTTCAGTAAGCTTAACCTGTTCGATGATAGCTTCCACCTTGGATTTGGATATTTCGGTTAACTCGGCTTCGTCGTAAATGAAATTGACCAGCTGCGTATCTGAAAGGTTGATAGCCGATGGTTCCCGTACCTTGATCGATACGGTGGCGGTAGCGCTCACAGCGGCACTCTTGTTGTCAGTGACCGTATATTTGAAAGAATCCATCCCGATAAATCCTTCCATGGGCCGATACACCAGGTTACTGTTTTGATCGAACGCCAGGTTCCCGACCACTGGTTGGCTCACGTCGACAATTTCGAGAACATCTGCATCCGCATCAGAATCGTTGGCGAGTAATTGCGCGTTTGTGATAATGAGTATGCCATTGGTTTCGGTTTCAAATGAATCGTCGGTTAAGGTTGGAGCGCTGTTCTGTTGTGGCGATACTGTTTCGACTTGCGACATTACGACCGACTCGTGACAACCAAATGGATTTACTTCCGCACCGGGATTAGAATTATCGCAGTGATCCATCGGGTCCAGTTTCTTATCCGCATCTTCATCAACAGGTAGTGGCAGTTGGTCGACTTTGTCGGTCACCAGTCGGGCGACTTTCAATTGTCCTTCATTCAGGTCGAATTCGACATTTGTGGCTTCAAACAATCGGCCAATGCCTTCGTAAATTCGATACCTCGCGCCGTATGAGTCATACCTGGCCTCGGCATACTGATTCCTGGTGCGATTTAGTTCGTTTTCAGCATCGAGCAGGTCGAGCAGGTCGCGCTGACCGATAAAGAACTCTTCACGGTAGGACTCGACGGTCTGCCCAGCCTTGATAACATGAGCATTGAGGTAAATCAGTTGCTGTACCAGCAGATCGTCTGCCGTCCAGGACAGGCGCAATGTGTTGATGACCTGACGACGCACCCTGGCGGCAAATTCTTTTTGTTCGTAAACCGTGCTGACCTTTTTCTGGCTCTCGGCATCGTTTTTGCCGCCACTGTAAAAATTGTAGGTGAGGTTAAGCACCAGGCTGGTTTCTTCAGAATCGCCGTCCAGACCATCGTTACTATCCAGGTTATTGCCGTATTCGGTGGCAAGACGCAAATCGACATTAGGATAACGGGTTTTCAACGAGCGCCGATAATCTGACTGGGCAGCTACGATGTTGCTGTCGGCAACTCGCATTGCCGGGTGATTGATGAGCGCCTGATCCGTGAGTTCCTCAAGTGTTTTTGCTGGTACAGAGGGCAGATCAGGTTCACGCAGAGAGTTGGGGTCAACATATCGGCCCAGAATCTGATGCAACTGCGTTGCGGCGTCTTCGAGATTGTTTTGCTGGGCTATTAAACTTGCCTGGGCGCCTGCCAGCCGGCCCTCGGTCTGTTGTAACTGCGAACGCCTGCCTACCCCGGAAAGATTACGCTCCCTGATTTGGGCCAGAATCTTTTCATGTGCCGCGACGTTATCTATTGCCAGCTGGTAAAGGCGCCTTTGCTTGAGTAATTCCAGGTAAGCCTGTACCGCCTGCAGTCCGATATTATCGGCAGAGTCGTAGACATCGTAGAGTGCAGCATTTATCCGGGCTTTGCTTTGCGCAATCTGGTTGGTGGTGTCATAACCGTTGAACAGATTCTGCGTAAGCGATAGCTCGACAGAGGAACTGTTATAGTCGACCGAGTCGTTATTGGTCGAGGGTGTTTCGGAGTTGAAATAACCCGTAGAAGCCTGCAGGTCGACACTGGGTCGCCAGCCACTCTCAGCGATAGTGCGATCGTTGACGATTCGCCGGTACGCATGAACTTTCTCTTTGACTTCCGGGTGAGCGCTAATCGAGTCAACCACCATTGTGGACAGGTCCAGCGCTTTTGCAGGCGCCAGATATGCTAATGACAGAAGTAATCCTGTCAGTGCTATCTTCGATGAGAGACCACGATCCTTGGTTGTGTTCATAAAGGGTACCGAATACGGGATTTCGTTACTAATCTCGGGTAAAGAGAAACTTTTGCAGGTGTCGAGCTTAGCTTCTGCCGATTACTTTCGGAGAGACATGGCTAGCACTTTAAAAAGTTTCAACCTTCTACGGAATAATATTAATAAATGAAATTAAGTATGCGAGTTAAGTTATTGATGATAATAAACTATTTTGTATCGTATTCAACCAGTAAATGCCTGCACCAGGGTGTGTCCCGGTGGCTTTTGTGACCTATTTAATGTTTTACCGGACCGTGGCAGGCTAAATTGTGCTGTTTAAGCGTAGAGAACATAGGCTAAAACTGCCGATGCAGCCAAACCCAGGCCAATGATGATCCAGTCCGAAGAGGTATAGGAGCGCTGAGCTCTCGGTGAATCCGCGCCCTGGGTGAGTACCGTGTAATTCTTCAAATCGGACTCATCGATACTACCTTTACTTTCAAGCCGTTTAAGCAACTGGGCTCTAATTTCCACGTACTGTTCACGTGATATCAGATCACTCGCATAGGTTTTGGCGAGAATACGCAATGGCGTGCTGGACAGTCTCATTAGTCCTGGGATTGCGCGTTTATCTGCTTATTGAGGCTTTGCAGGCGAGTGTCTTCAGGAAACAGCTTCAGGCCGGTCACGATGTAGTTTGAAGCATCCTTGTACTTTCTCCGGGCAATCAGCTTTTCAGCTTCGGAAAGGTATAGATCGGATAACGCTTTATCTTTTAGCAGGTAGTGCTTGGGGTCAACGCGCTTGATAAGTGGAATGACTGTCGTCAGATCCTCACCATTAGCGGATTTAACCAGCTTCTTGGCATTGAAGTATCGTTTGTATAGCGATATCAGGCTGTTCATCAGGCGATCGCGTTGTTCCTTGACCTGATCCTCGATGGTGGATAGGGCGACTGAATCCGGATAATGTTTTTTAGCCTGTGAGAGCAAAGTCTGTGCTTGCGGGTAATCGTATAAACCTTCCTTGGGACGAAACACCGAGCGAATCCGGTCGCGATAAAAAGTGATGATTTCGCGGCGTAACCCAACCGAGATAATCTTTTGCTGTTCGGGGTTTAACTGATCCAGCGACCAGATGGTTTCAATCATCAAAGCCTTGTCGCCGTCTTTTATTTGCTGGATCTTATCGTAGAGTTGTTGTTCGTCCTGAAACGCGAGGAAAGGTTTGTAACCAATACCGGCGCCGATAATGGCCATGAACATGGCTGCCAGCAGGATGGTCTTGGTATGCGATTTCTTGGAGCGCATGCCGTCGGCAAATTTTTCGACCTCATCGATACGTTCTTCACGAACCACCGTCAATGCTTTCATCAAGGTCTTCTGTTGGCGTCTATTCAGGCCCTTAATGGGTTTCGGTTTTATGCCGAGTTCCTTGATCTTGGGAGACGCCACTTTGTTGTACGGATGTTTACCACCGGCGAGTAATTGGTAAGCAACACAGGCGAGACCGTAAATATCGTCGCGTGGATCAGGATTCATACCGGCGAACATTTCGGGCGTCGCGTAGGCTGGCGTAACCGCGCTGAGCTTGGCCGGATCAAACATCGTGTTTTCTCTTTCTTCGTCGGTTTGAGTGCTTGCTCTGGCGATGCCGAAATCAAGTAATTTGACGTGACCGTCGTTTAACAAAAAGCAGTTACCCGGTTTGAAATCCGAGTGAATCAAAAACTTCTCATGCGCGTAGGAGAGGCCGCTACAAAGTTCTTCGATAATATGTAGCGCGTGGTCTAACTTTAACGGTTTCTTATTAATTTCCTTGATCAGCTGATTCAGGGGTTTGCCCTGTAAATACTCCATCGTCATGAAAACCGTATTGCCATCGCGGTCGAAATCATAAACGGTCGCGATATTCGGATGTGCCAGGCGTTGTGCTTTACTGGCCTCGCGCTGTAAGGCGATGAATGATCCGGAGTACTTCTTAAACGCATCGGTCAGCACTTTGATAGCGACGTAAGGATCCTTGTCCTGGGCTTCTACCTTCAGTAAATCCTTGGCCTTGAAGACCACGCCCATGCCGCCTTGCCCAAGCTTTTCCAGCAGGACGAAACGATCCTTCAGGGTTACACCGGGACCGAGATTCTCGTAGCGCGCGGATTTATGCGGCTTTTCTATAATCTTCGGGCTCAGCGGTGAATCCTCGTCTTCGCTACCCATTGAAGATTCCGCAGTATCGATTTCCTGCTCGCCCTGATTAACCCTGACTATGACGGTCTTGTCACTCGCATCATCGTCACCATTTTCACTGTAAAGATCTGATATATCCGTCAAGTGCATGGTTTTATCTTCGCCGAAATAGGAAATATCGGTTTCCTGGGTATTCTTCAGCGTCGACTGGATATTAACTTTCGAGATCACCTGCGAAATCTGCGTGAAGCCTGCAGAATCAATCGTGTCATTTGTATACAACGACTGCAGGTAGCTCTGTGCGTCGTTATGACTGCTCGGCATCGCGTCAAATATACTGGCCAGACCTTGCTCCAGGTCGGTGATATTCAGCGCCCCTGCAACATAGTCATTAATCAACGATTCGCAGACTTCAGACATTTTCTTCCTTTTGACGAACTTTCATTGTGATAATCGAAGTATTGTCGGTACCACCTGCAGCCAGCGAAGAGGCCAGTAATGCTTGTGATAGTTCGGTCATATCCTCGAAGTTAGACTCGATTATGGGTTTGATTTTGCTTTCTTCCAGGTCTTTATAGAGCCCATCAGAGCAAATAATATAAATATCCCCATCCTGTAAATTAAAATACTCGAAGTCCATGCATAAATTATCATCGATACCTACAGCTTTTAGCACAACATTGGCGGCGGGGTGTTCTTCGGCATCCTTGGCTTCGATTTTTCCCATTCTGACCAATTCCTCGACATAACTGTGGTCTTCTGTTAGTCGTTCCAGGGTTGCATCCCTGTAACGATACAGGCGGCTATCTCCCGCCCAGAAGGTAAACAGGAAATTCTTCCATATATAGACGCAAACGACGGTGCTGCCAATAGTTGCGTTTCGTCCGAGCTTATAAGATTTTTTTCGGATGATTGAATTTGAGTTTAGTATATTTTCCTCGAGCAATAGAATACTGTCATCCAACGAAGCATGTTGCTTAAACAGGCTTAAATTATTGGTTATGGTTTGACTGGCGAAATCTCCCGCATGATGACCTCCCATGCCGTCAGCTATGATCCAGACGTTTTCATCTTCGTTTACCAGAATCGAATCTTCATTTTTTGATCTGACGTGTCCGACATCGGTCACGCCATGGCTAGAAATTTGAAAACTGTCGGGGGATTGCTGATCGATTTGTGCTGCGTAGCTAGACAATGCATCTCCTGTTGATTGACGGGTTATTCTGTCATTTGTACCAATAATAGTAAATTAATCAGAAAATGATATGTGTAACGTGAAGAAGCCCGCATAACTTGATGAAAATTTTAGACAATGAGGTGGAAGCAGGTTGAGCCAAATTATTAATCAGTGAGTTTCTTACGCTTGAAAACTGTGATGAGTGCTGATGTTATCAATGGGATAAACCTGGCTGAACCGGGCGATTTTGATTATTGGCCGGTTTTAGCGATCGGGATCAATTATGCATTCTGATTTGGCATAAGTTTGTTATCATAAGCGCAGCCGATTACCGGCTGCTTTTTTCTGGATGACGACATGACGCGAATGGTGCAGTGTGTAGTATTGGGTGCAGAAGCCCCTGGACTTGATCGGGTGCCTTACCCCGGCGAACTCGGGCAGCGCATCTATGAAAATGTTTCTGCCGATGGCTGGGCGCAATGGATTGAGCGTCAGACGATGATTATTAACGAAAATGGTCTGTCGACAATAGATCCGGCCAGCCTTGCGTTGCTCGAACAGCATTTGCTCGGGTTTATTTTCAAGGAAGGTGACCTGGGGCAACAGCCCGAGGGGTTCCGCCCGCCGGGTGCGAAAAAATAGCGTATCCAGACAGATTCACTCAGACAGCTAAATTTTCCAGTTCCCATTTTGGTTGAGTAACGAAGCGTAACTTTGCGTATGCACTTTTCAGAGCGGCATGGGTTTGCTCAAATTCGGGCGCCTGGGCGAAGATAAAACCCAGGTAACTTGCCCCCTCGGGTAGTGGAATTAACTCGTATCCGGGATTTATGTGAATTTCAATATCGCGAATGAATTCGGTTTGCAGTGCTGCGGTTAATCCTTCTACCCGTTTCAAAATACCCGCGTCGGTAATTGGAATCATCAGTACTCCGGCGGATTCGCCCACTTCATCGGCATGTGGTACCAATCCGCACATGCCCTGGATGACCAGTTCTTCCAGTTTCTGTTGCAGCGAAAACTCGATCAATTGTCCACATTGCCCGCCGATGGTGCGCGCAGCCAGTTCGAGAAGTATCGGACCGGAAACTGACAGACGTGCCTCGGCGTGCACAGGACCATGTTCAAGCCCATATGCGGCACAACAGTTCGCGATCTCGTGCACCAGGTCGTCTTGTTGGCGGGCGTTGAGGCGGGTAGGGGTCAGGTAGTAGGTTTCCTCGAAATAGGGACCGGTAAGCGGTTCGGGTTTATCAAATATGGTCAGTAGCATGAACCTGCCGTCAATTACAAAGCCCTCGATCGCATACTCTTCACCGTCGATATAGGATTCAACCAGTAAATGTTGCCGTACGAATCCCCGCTGTCCGGTTGCTTCAAGAATTGCGTCGATTCTTTTTACCGCGGCAGTATATTCCTCGGGGTTATCGGCGCGGATGACGCCGCGACTGGCTGACAAGGCAAGTGGTTTAACCACTACCGGATACTCGATTGTCAGCGCTGCCGGGCTGCATCCATCGATTGCTACGACCTGGTATTCGGGCGTATTGCAACCGGATTTCTTCAGGGCTTCACGTCCAAGATCCTTGCGCTGGGTGAGTAGCGCCGCAGCAGCCCTGTTTTGCGGTAAGCCCAGGTACTGTGCAATCCTGCTGCACAGTTCGACGCAACTGTCGTCGGTTGCCAGCACACAGGCAATTTTGAGATTACTTATACTTGCAATAATCGTCGCATAGGCGCGTTCGGGTTGATCGAAATCGACGGTGATACCATTCGCTATTTCCGCTACCAGGGAGTGTTCGCTATTCGATATCACCAGGATCGGCATGCCGAGAGCCCTCGCAGCCGCGCAGTAGGCGGCAACGCGATAACTTCCCGACGGGGCGACTAAAAGAACAAAGCCTGGATCAGTGCCAGGCTTTGCTTGATATTTTTGCAATGGGCTACTGATCAATAATCAGCCACCACCAGCTGCTCCACATCCACCACAAACCCCGGAACCACCGGTTTCGGCGAATACGTTATTGAAAACGAAACGTTCGCGACCAACTTCCTGGATGTAATCAATCTGCGCGCCCTTGAGGTAATTCAGCGCAACCACATCGACCAGGATCTTAAAACCGTCGAATTGCAAGCTGGTGTCGAAATCACCCTGGTCGTCGGTAAAGGTCATGCCATATGACAAGCCGCCGCAGCCACCGCCGCTGATATAAATCCTGATCGCGGATACGTCTTCATCGGTCTGGGAGATAATTTCGTGCAGCTTGTCCTGCGCTGACTGGGTAACTTCAAGCTCGTTTTGCGTCAGACTGGCTTTAAACACGTCAGAGCCACCGGACACGGCTGGTTTGGCTTTTTGGGGAGGGGTGTATATACCTACGTTTTCCATAATAGTTACCTGCTTGATTGATGCGACGAATTATACACTTGAATTGCAGAATTCAACATACATTCGGTTTTCAATGATTTCAGTTGATTGTCTGCCTAAGTGGGGTGATATTAATTCAAATACAAGTCTGAATGCCGTTATGACCAACTAATTTGTCGTCTTTCTTAGTGATACTTGGGGGACTTTTTCGTATTATCGCCTTCTTTTTCTCCCGAGGATAACCCGATGTTTGCCAAAACAATGAATATCGCCGATTTCGATCCCGAGCTGTGGGCGTCGATGCAGCATGAAGCAACCCGCCAGGAAGATCATATAGAGCTGATTGCGTCCGAGAATTATGCCAGCCCCCGGGTCATGGAGGCGCAGGGTTCCGTGTTAACCAACAAGTACGCCGAGGGTTATCCATCCAAACGCTATTACGGCGGCTGCGAATACGTTGACGTGGCTGAAGCACTGGCACTTGAGCGAGTCAAGAAACTCTTCGCTGCCGACTATGCCAATGTGCAACCACACTCGGGATCGCAGGCCAACGCCGCGGTGTATTTCGCACTGTTGAACGCGGGTGACACCATACTGGGTATGAGTTTGGCAGATGGTGGCCACCTGACCCACGGTGCCAAGGTTAATTTTTCCGGCAAGCTGTTCAATGCGATCCAGTACGGGCTTAATAACGACACCGGCGAAGTTGATTATGACCAGGTCGAAGCGCTGGCAAAAGAGCACCGGCCGAAGATGATTATTGCCGGGTTCTCCGCTTACTCCAGGGTTATGGACTGGCAGCGGTTTCGCGATATCGCGGATTCGGTAGGCGCTTACCTGTTCGTCGATATGGCGCACGTGGCCGGACTGGTTGCGGCCGGTGTCTATCCAAGCCCGGTAGGAATCGCCGATGTTTGTACCAGCACCACTCACAAGACTTTGCGCGGGCCTCGTGGTGGCATCATTCTTGCGAAGGCAAACGAGGAAATTGAAAAGAAATTGAATTCGATGGTTTTTCCCGGCACCCAGGGTGGACCGCTGATGCACGTGATTGCCGCCAAGGCGGTGGCCTTTAAAGAAGCCATGGGTGATGACTTCGTCGAGTATCAGAAGCAGGTTCTGGTGAATGCCAATGCGATGGCGGAAGAGTTCGTCAGGCGTGGCTTCGATGTTGTCTCCGGGGGTACTGATGATCACCTGTTCCTGTTGTCGCTGATCAGCAAGGGTTTGACCGGTAAAGACGCCGATGCGGCGCTAAGTAAGGCGCATATCACCGTCAACAAGAACTCGGTACCCAATGATCCACAATCGCCATTTGTAACGTCAGGGCTGCGCATCGGCTCGCCGGCAATCACCACGCGTGGCTTCAACGAACAGGATTCCCGGGATCTGGCAAACTGGATTTGCGATATTCTCGAAAATATGGGTAACGACGATGTCATTGCCACTGTTCGCGCAAAGGTGACTGAAATCTGCGCTCGCTTGCCGGTTTACAGAGACTGATTCATTAACCGATGAAATGTCCTTTCTGCGGTACCCCTGACACTCGCGTGGTCGATTCGCGGCTTGCGTCAGAGTCGGCACAGGTGCGCCGCAGAAGGGAATGTGTTTCCTGCGAGACACGTTTTACCACCTACGAATCACCGATGCTGAATATGCCCATGGTGATCAAAAACGATGGCAGTCGTGATGCTTTCGACGAGGTGCGCCTGCGCAGCGGTATGATGCGGGCGCTGGAAAAACGCCCGGTTTCGGCGGAACAGATCGAAGATGCAATAAATCATATCAAGCGGCAACTCGTCGGTCTCGAGGCGCGTGAAATTTCCTCGCGTGAAATTGGTGCGATGGTTATGCATGAATTGCAGCGCCTGGACCAGGTCGCTTATATTCGCTTTGCTTCGGTCTACCTGAGCTTCGAAGACATTCAGGCATTCGAAGAGGCAATTCGTACGCTGGCCTCCGAACCGACCCCGGAAATGCACCGCAGACAGGTTCCGTTGATCGATGAGGACAGCTGATGTCGTCGACTCAGCAACATCACTACTGGATGGCGGAAGCACTGCGCCAGGCGCGCAAGGGATTTTACTCGACACCGCCTAATCCCCGTGTTGGCTGTGTCATAGTAGCCGATGGCAAAATGCTCGCCGCAGGCTGGCACGAGTATACCGGTGGTCCTCACGCCGAAGTCAATGCCATCGGGTCGGCAGACATTCCACCCGGCGCCGATTTTTATATAACCCTGGAACCCTGTTCACACCATGGAAGGACCCCGCCCTGTGTCGATGCATTGATTGCCGCGAGGCCGGCACGGGTCATCGTCGCGATGCAGGATCCAAATCCGCAGGTTGGGGGGCAGTCGCTGGAAAAATTGCGCGCCCATGGTATCGAGGTAACAACTGGCGTACTGGCTGCGCAGGCGCGTGAACTAAACCGCGGATTTATCAAACGCATGGAACAGGGAATGCCATTTGTCAGCATCAAAATGGCCTGTTCGATGGATGGCCGTACCGCGCTTAAGAATGGCATCAGCAAATGGATAACGGCCGCGCCGGCGCGCCGCGATGTCCAGTTGCAGCGAGCCCAGGCGTCGGCGATATTGAGTAGTGCGCAAACAGTGCTGGATGACGACCCCGCGCTGGATCTGCGTCTGTCAAGGGAGGACCTGGGACAGGCCTGCGAACTGCGCCACCCGGTGCGGGTTCTAGTCGATTCGAGCCTGCGCCTGAGTGGTGATGAAAAAATCTTCTCCACCAGTGGAGAGATCTGGATTTACACGCTCAGCAAGGATGCCGGCAAGCGGGCCCGCCTGGTTGATCGCGGAGTCACGCTGATTGAACTGGAAGCTTCGAACTCGGGGCATATCTGCCTGACGGCCATGTTGCAGGATATGGCGCTGCGCGGTATCAACCAGGTGCATACCGAGTGTGGGCAACGCCTTGCCGGTGAGTTGCTCAAGCAGCAGCTAGCCGATCAAATCGTTTTGTACATGGCACCGCATTTACTTGGTAGCCATGCGCGAGGGGTTTTCGATCTCGGCGAATTAACCGCTATGGAGCAGCGTAAAACATGTACTATTCGCGATACTCGCCAGATCGGCGATGATCTGCGATTGATTTTGAGTGTTAACCAGGAATAATCTCGTGTCTACCATTGTTGCCGTAGTAAAAAATAACGTCGCCTGCATCGCGGCCGATAGTCTGACCAGTTTTGGCGACACCAGGCAGCCGGCTGAGTATGTCACCGATTACGAGAAAATAATTCAGTTTGCGGACCACAACCATATCGGTATTGTCGGCAGTGCCGCCCATCACCTGGTAATGCACAATCTGATTCAAAAGCATGCCGACAAAATCAATTTCTCTGATCGCTTCAGCATTTTCGAATCGATGCGGCAAATCCATCCCGTACTCAAAGAAGAATATTTTCTAAATAGCAAGGATGAAGACGAAGATTCCTACGAGTCGTCACGGGTAGATGCGCTGATCATGAATGCCAGTGGAATCTTCGGGCTTTACTCGTTGCGTGAAGTCGATCAATACACGCGTTTCTGGGCGATCGGCTCGGGCGCCGAATTTGCGCTGGGGGCAATGCAGGTTGCCTACGATCTGCTCGACGATGCACAGGCTGTGGCGCGTGCCGGAATTGAGGCCGGAGCCTGTTTCGATAACAGCAGCGCACTGCCGATGACTAGCTACAGTCTGGAGTTGAACTGAGGTGTTTACCGGAATTATTCAGGCGATCGGCAAGGTCGTGCGCAGCGAACCCAGGGAGGGCGATATTCGTCTGACCATAGACTGCGGTGATCTTGATTTATCGCGTACCACACCCGGGGACAGTATCGCTGTAAATGGTGTCTGCCTGACTGCGATTGAACTCCATCAACAGAACTTCGTCGCCGATGTTTCGCTAGAAACCATGAACCTGACCAGTCTTGGCGCGCTGGAAGCTGGCAGCCCGGTCAATCTCGAAACCGCGTTGACCTTAAGTACTGCACTGGGAGGTCATTTGGTCAGTGGTCACGTGGACGGGCTCGGTACCTTGCTGGAAATGCATGCTGATGCCCGCTCGATTCGCTACAGTTTTGAGGTGGCCCCCGAAATTCAGCACTACATCGCGATCAAGGGCTCGGTGACGGTAGATGGTTGCAGCCTGACGGTTAATGGCATCGAAGGAAATCGGTTTGATGTTAATATTGTGCCGCATACCCAGCAAAAAACTGTATTTCAATTTTATGAAACGGGCTGTCGCGTCAACATCGAAGTAGATATCATCGCGCGTTACCTGGAACGTTTGCTACAAGGTAAAGCAGAGACCGATGCCGGCAAAGACAGTCAGTTACTCGAAACCCTGATAAAATCAGGATTTACCAGTCATGAATAAAGCAGTTCGATTTGACATGAAATTAAATTCAACCCAGGAAATCATCGACGATATCAAGGCCGGTAAGATGGTCGTGATCATGGACGACGAGGACCGGGAAAACGAAGGCGATATCCTGATGGCAGCCGAGGCGGTAACGCCTGATCACATAAACTTCATGGCCAAATACGGTCGTGGACTGATCTGCCTGACGCTGTCCGAGCAACGCTGCAAGCAGTTGCGTCTGCCGTTGATGGTGGGTGATAACCGTGAAGTAATGGAAACCAATTTCACGGTGTCAATCGAAGCCGCTGAAGGCGTCACCACCGGTATCTCGGCAGCTGATCGTGCAACCACCGTGCAGGCCGCGATCAAAGCTGATGCAGGCCCGGGAAGTATCGTCCAGCCGGGCCATATCTTTCCGGTGATGGCGCGTAAGGGCGGCGTATTGTTTCGTGCCGGGCATACCGAAGCGGGTTGCGACCTGGCGCGACTCGCCGGAATGGAGCCGGCCGCGGTAATTGTCGAGATTCTCAATGATGACGGCACCATGGCAAGGCGCAGGGACCTGGAAAAGTTCGCGCTGAAGCACGAACTGAAAATCGGCACTATCGAGGACTTGATTCGCTATCGCATCGAGAATGAACATACCGTTGAACGTATCGTCGAATCAAATTTCCCTACTGACCATGGTGAGTTCAAACTATATGCCTTCGAGGATAGTACCGCACAGGAGCTGCACCTGGCCCTGGTGAAGGGTACGATAGATCCGGAAAAACCGATTCCAGTGCGGGTGCACGTACAAAATACGCTGACCGACTCGCTGGCGGGGACCGTGGGACGTGGCTGGCCACTGCGTGATGTCATGCAGACAATTGACAAGGAAGGCGAGGGTGTCATCGTATTTTTACGCCAGCCGGAAACGCCGAAAGACATGGTCAATTCAATAGAGTCGATGATCCAGGGCCATGGCGATGAAGAGCGCGGCGATGATCAGCGGACCTATGGCATCGGTGCCCAGATACTGGCCGACCTGGGGGTACGCAAGATGCGCCTGTTGAGTGCGCCCAAGGTGTTTCATGGCCTGGCTGGATTCGGACTGGAAGTTGTAGATTATTATGCGGAGCAGGAGTAACAACATGGTAGACGCCAACAGAATCGATGGTGACCTGACCGTCAGCAAGGCGAAAATTGCGATCGTAGTCGGTCGTTTCAACGGGTTCATCGTCGAAAGCCTGCTAAGCGCAGCGCTTGACACACTGCAGCGAGCGGGTATCGATGCGAAGGATATAACTGTCAGTCATGTACCCGGAGCGCTGGAAATCCCGCTGGTGGTGCAGCAATATGCCGCCGCCGGCAAGCATGACGCGGTTATTGCGCTGGGAGCGGTAATCCGTGGCGCTACCCCGCATTTCGATCTTGTCGCGGGAGAGAGTGCGAAGGCTTTGTCCTCATTGGCATTGGCGCATTCGTTGCCGGTTATTAATGCGATACTAACCACCGATACTATCGAACAGGCGATCGAACGCGCCGGTACCAAGGCGGGTAACAAAGGCGCTGACGCGGCCATGAGCGCGATGGAAATGATTAGCCTGATGCGCAAAATCAAATAGAACCCTGGAATACCTGTGAATGACAAGGCGCGGTTTATCAAGAAACGCAAGCACGCACGTGATAAAGCACTGCAAGCCTTGTATCAATGGCAGCTGTCCGGTGAAGACCTGGACTGGATAAGAGACCACTATCAGCAGGATCAGGGGGTTGCCGCCGGCGACGAAGAATATTTTCTTGAATTGCTATACAAGATTCCCCCACAGGCCGATGAGCTAGATAGTCGGTATCGCAAGCATGTCGCCAACTTCGAAGATCACCTGGATCCAATCGAAACCAATATACTGCGCATCGCGACTTACGAACTCGAAAATCACCTGGAAATCCCCTACAAGGTCGTTATCAACGAAGCGATCAATCTTGCCAGGACCTATGGTGCCGACGAAAGCCATAAGTTTATCAATGGAGTACTCGATCCCCTGTGCGCGGAATTGCGTAAGCTCGAAGTGACCGGGTAGCAGAGTTCTACGTCTGGAGCAGCGATGGCGCAAGACGAATTTGCGATAATCGAACGGTATTTTTCTAATATCGGCAAGCCAGCCGACAATATTGCGCTGGGTATTGGTGATGATGCGGCGGTTGTTGAAGTGCCGCCGACCGACCAACTGGTAGTCAGCATGGATACGTTGGTGGGTGGAGTCCATTTCCCGCCCGATACCAGTCCAGCCGATATCGCCTACAAGGCGCTTGCGGTAAATCTCAGCGACCTGGCCGCGATGGCGGCTACCCCCGCATGGTTTCTGATGTCGCTGACCCTGCCGGAAAATGACACAAACTGGCTACATCAGTTTGCCAGTGAACTGAGTCAGACCGCGGAAACCTTTAAGCTGCAGCTGATCGGTGGAGATACCTGTCATGGTGCGCTTTCGATCACCATCCAGATTGCCGGTCTGGTGCCGTTCGCACGATACATTACCCGCCGCCATGCCAGCCCTGGTGATTTGATCCTGGTAACGGGGGAACTCGGTAATGCGGCGCTAGGGCTGGCGCACCAACAGGGCAAGATTGATCTGCCGCAGAATTTGCAGGCAAGGTGCCTGTCAGCCTTGAATCGACCTCAACCGCGGCTGGAACTGGTACCTTTCCTGCGCGAATATGCCAGCGCGGCGATCGATATCTCTGACGGCTTGCAGGGTGACCTGGCCCATCTATTGAAGGCCAGCGCTTGCGGCGCGGAAATAAACCAGCTTGCGCTGCCGGTGAATGCCTGGATCGAACAGCAGGGCTGTTATGACTATGCGCTTGCTGCAGGTGATGATTATGAGATCTGTTGCTGCGTTCCGGCAAGGCATCGGGTTGAAATTGACCGCTGGAATCGTAAGCATCCGCAATGTCGGTTAAGTATCATTGGCGAAATTGCCGAGTCAGGTTACTTCCTGCGTGACGGAGAGCGCCTCATCAACCTGGACAACGCGCAGGGGTACCAGCATTTTGACTAGGATTCCGCCACGATTGCTGCGCAACCCGGTGCATTTTTTATCCCTGGGTTTCGGTTCGGGCCTGGCCCCGTTTGCCCCCGGGACTTTCGGGACCCTGGCATCAATTCCACTCTATTTGCTATTGGCGCAACTGGCTTTGCCTTATTACCTCGCTATTGTAGCCCTCGGATTTGGAATTGGAGTGTATCTATGCCATTACACCAGCGCAGCCCTCGGGGTGCATGATCACTCCGGTATTGTGTGGGATGAATTTGTCGGTTTCTGGATCACGATGATCGCGGTACCAGTGACCTGGCAATGGATTCTGGTGGGTTTTGTGCTATTTAGAGTCTTCGATATTGTTAAGCCATGGCCGGTAAAAATAGCGGATGCGAAGATGAAGAGTGGATTTGGAATAATGTTTGATGACTTGCTGGCGGGGTTGTATGCGCTGGCCTGCATCCATATTGCACTGCAACTGTTGCACTAGGTCATGAGGCTAGCGCTATCCATTCCGACTTTTTTACTGATCTTGAACCTCGGTATAAGCGCCGCTGCTGCCGCGGATAACGGGGTCAGGGTGATTGCTCTGTTTGCCGATAAGGCCCTGTTACAGGTTGGCGATCAGCAGAAAATCGTGAACAAAGGTGAGACTTTCGAGGGTGTATTGCTGGAATCTGCATCAGGGCGTGGTGCAGTGGTAGTCATAGACGGCAATAGACAGAAACTCGGTCTGAATCAGTCGATCGCGGGTAATTTCAAAAAACCGGATCGCACGCGCATGAAAATCTATCCCGATGCACTCGGTATGTATTACGTCAAAGGAGAGATCAACGGCGTGGCAACTCGTTTCCTGGTAGACACTGGCGCCACACTCGTAACCATGAGCGGTAGCCATGCCAGCCGTCTTAAAATTGATTATCGCAAAGGCGTATACAGCTCTGCCCAGACCGCGTCCGCGGTAGTGCCGGTCTGGCAGATTAAACTTGCCTCGGTTAGTATCGGCGGTATCGAGCTTAAGAATGTCGAAGCGAGCGTTATAGCGGGTGATCAGCCTGTCGATGTTTTGCTCGGCAACTCTTTTCTACGGCGTACCAGCATTCAGCAGGTGGGTTCGGTGCTGGAGATAGAGAAGCGCTACTAAAACACAAAAATTTCAGCCTCGACAGGCATTATTCCGGTAGAATACTGCGCGTCTTAATTCTAGTCTTAACTCAATGATAAAAACCCGATTTGCCCCTAGTCCTACCGGGGTGCTGCATGTTGGTGGTGCCCGCACAGCCTTATTTTGCTGGCTTTACAGCAAGAAAGTGGATGGCCGATTTGTGCTGCGCATCGAAGATACCGATCTCGAAAGATCGACCCCGGAATCGGTGCAGGCAATTCTCGATGCCATGCAATGGCTGGGGCTCGATTATGACGAAGGACCCTATTACCAGACGCAACGTTTTGAGCGTTACCTCGAAGTAATCAACCAGTTGATTGCACAGGGTCATGCTTACTATTGTGAGTGTTCGAGGGAGCGCCTCGATGACTTGCGTGAGCAGCAGATGGCGGCAAAGCAAAAGCCTCGTTACGATGGCTGTTGCCGCGAACTGGGTTTGCAGGCCGACAGTGGCAAGCCGATGGTGGTGCGCTTCAAAAATCCTCAGCAGGGCGTCGTCAGTTTTCGCGACCATGTCAAAGGTGAGATTAGCGTCAGCAACTCGGAGCTGGACGATTTGATCATTGCACGCAGCGATGGCAGCCCGACTTACAATCTTTCAGTGGTAGTCGACGATATGGATATGGACATTACCCATGTCCTGCGCGGTGACGATCATGTTAACAATACTCCAAGGCAGATAAATATACTGAATGCGCTGGCTGCCCCGGTGCCCGAGTATGCGCATGTGCCGATGATTCTGGGCGACGATGGCAAGCGTCTGTCGAAACGCCATGGTGCGGTAGGCGTGATGGAGTATTTTGCTGCAGGTTATCTGCCCGAAGCGCTGTTGAATTACCTGGTGCGGCTCGGCTGGTCGCATGGCGACCAGGAGATTTTTACGCTGCAGGAAATGATCGATAATTTTTCGCTCGACGGATTAAACAAATCGGCATCTGCATTCAATACCGACAAGCTCAAGTGGGTTAACCAGCAATACCTGGTCAGCTCACCGCTGGACAGGGTTGTGCAATTGGTCAAGCAAAGACTGGATCTCCTCGCGCTTGATTACGATGACGATTTCGAATTTGCCACGGTAGTGGATTTGTATCGCCAGCGGGTGTTCACTATTAATGAGCTGGTTGACAGCATTCTTTACTGTTTTCAGGATTTTGCAGCCTACGACGATAAAGCGGCGCAGAAGGTACTTAAGCCGGCGGCACTGGAGCCTTTGCAGCGCTTACTGGATTTACTCGCCGAGCTCGACTCCTGGAATGCGCCGTCGATACATGCCGTCGTGGCGAAGGTTACCGAAGAGCTGGAAGTCGGTATGGGCAAGGTTGGTCAACCATTGCGGGTTGCGGTAACCGGCGGCTCATTTTCACCACCAATCGACCAGACCGTCGAGTTACTCGGCAAGGAACGCAGTATTCAACGAATTCAACGCGCAATCGAGTATATTTCGTCAAACCACGCCTAACAATTCTTCATATTATTCAGTGACATGCTATATATACTTAAAGAACAGCTGGACCGGCCATGATAGACTCGGCCCGGCAAAATAAAGCGGTTTCGGCGAGTGAACTGTATCGATACCTGGAAGGGATGTCTGGTATCTCTCGCGTGAAAGTCTAACAAAAGCCTGAAACGGAGCTGATCAGTCAGTAGTTGATGAAGGAAAGTAATTCAGTGGCTCGAGAAACAATCAATTGCGTGGTGATGTTTGCCGACGTCGCCGGCAGCACGGCCATGTATGAAAACATGGGCGATGATCTGGCGCGGGAACGCATCTCCAAAGCACTGAATATGCTGATTTCGATTTCACGTCGCCACAACGGTAAACTGGTAAAAACAATCGGCGACGAAATCCTGGTTTATTTTAACGATATCGATATGGCGGTTTTTGCTGCCAAGGCAATACAGGAAGCGATGGAGGATGATCGCTCCCCGGAAACCATCGGTGTATCGATTCGCATCGGCATGCAGTACGGTAGCACTATCCTCGAGAATGACGATGTTTTCGGCGATACCGTCAATGTTGCGGCGCGTATTGCGAGCATGGCCAAGGCGCGTCAAATCCTCTGTACGCAGGAAATCGCATTCATGGTTAAGAATGCTGATCTCTCCAACAATATGCGCCCCTATGATCGGCTGCGGGTCAAGGGTCGCAACGAGCACCTCGACGTCTACCTGTTTGGCTGGGAGGAAGAGGAAGATCTTACCAACATGGCGACCGCCAGTAGTTTTACTAATCCGGCGCGCTACGATCAGGCAAAAAATATTACTCTCACCTTCCAGGGCCAGCCTTATGTCATCCCCATGGATACAACTTCCTACCTCCTGGGTCGGGGTAAAGACTGCGAACTGGTTGTCAAGGGTGATCTGATCTCGCGCTATCATTCGAAGATTGAACATCGGCGCGGCAAATTCATCATCACCGATCAAAGTACCAACGGGACATTCCTGCGTACTACCGAAGGTCAGGACATATTTCTGCGCCGCGAAGAGTTCACCGTGTTCGGTTCGGGGTATATCAGTCTTGGCAAAAAAGTGGATGTTGGCGATCCTGACGTAATTTATTTTATCTGCGAGTAACGCGTTATAATCTCCGCAAAATATGCCGGAGAAGAACGCGATGAAACCAGGAACCAATAGTTTTAACACCCTCTCAACCCTCGATGTCGATGGTCAGGAATACTGTTACTTCAGCCTGGCCAGGCTCGCCGAGCAGGACTTGTCCGCGATTCACCGGTTACCCTTTTCACTCAAGATTCTGCTGGAAAATATTCTGCGTTTCGAGCGGGGTGGTGACGATGCCGCGGGGGATATCAAGGCCTTTGCCCAGTGGGTAGAAACGCGCAGTTCCGAGCGCGAGATTGCGTTTCGACCAACGCGGGTGTTGATGCAGGATCTAACCGGTGTGCCAGCGGTCGTCGATCTGGCGGCGATGCGTGATGCGGCCAGTGCCAATCCCCAGGGTATCAACCCACAGATTCCCGTTGACCTGATCATCGATCATTCGGTCATGGTCGATGAATTTGCGTCGCCCGCTGCTTTCGGCGCCAATGTCGCACTCGAAGTAAAGCGTAATGACGAGCGCTATCGCTTCCTCAAATGGGGCGCGACGGCATTCGATAACTTCCGCGTCGTGCCACCGGGAACGGGTATCTGTCACCAGGTTAATCTCGAATATCTGGCAAAGACAGTCTGGCAGGAACAGGTCGATGGCAAAACTTATGCTTTTCCCGACACCCTGGTAGGCACCGACTCGCATACCACGATGATTAATGCTCTCGGTGTGCTGGGTTGGGGCGTGGGTGGCATCGAAGCAGAAGCAGGTATGCTGGGCCAACCGGTGTCGCTGCTGATTCCGGAAGTTGTTGGCTTTCAGTTTAGCGGGCAATTACGTGAGGGTATTACCGCTACCGACCTGGTACTTACCGTTACCCAGATGCTGCGCGAACATGGGGTAGTGGGCAAGTTTGTTGAGTTTTTTGGCGATGGTCTGGGCCAGTTACCGCTCGCCGATCGCGCCACGCTGGCCAACATGTCCCCCGAATTTGGTTCCACCTGCGGTTTTTTTCCGGTCGACCAGGAAACGATTCGCTATCTGCGCCTCACCGGTCGCGATGAGGCAACCCTTAACCTGGTCGAGGCCTATTGCCGCGCCCAGGGATTATGGTACGAAGCCGATGGCCCGGATCCGGAATTCAGCAGCACATTGACGCTGGACCTTGCCTCGGTCGAAGCTTCGCTTGCCGGCCCCAAACGCCCGCAAGATCGAGTGCCGTTGTCCGGCGTCAAGGCGGCGACGCAGTCCATCGTCGATTCCGCTATCAGCGAGCGCAGTGTCGATAATGAATTGCTCGATGGTGATGTGGTGATCGCGGCAGTTACCTCCTGCACCAATACCTCCAATCCGAGGGTTATGATGGCGGCAGGATTGTTGGCTCGCAACGCGCGTGCAGCCGGTTTAACCAGCAAACCCTGGGTCAAGACTTCGCTGGCGCCGGGTTCCAAGGTGGTAACCGAGTACCTCAATGCCACCGGGTTGCAGCAGGAACTGGATGCCATTGGTTTTAACCTGGTTGGTTATGGATGCACGACCTGTATCGGTAACTCCGGGCCTTTACCTGCGGCGATTGAAGCGCAGATCAGGGAGCGGGATTTAAACGTTGCCAGCGTACTTTCCGGCAATCGTAACTTCGAGGGGCGTATTCATCAACACATCAAGTCGAACTGGCTTGCCTCGCCCCCGCTGGTCGTGGCATATGCGCTTGCCGGCAGTACTCGAATCGATCTGACTTCCGAACCAATCGGGCATTCGCCCGATGGCAAACCGGTTTTCCTGCGCGATATCTGGCCCAGCAACCAGGAGATCGCCGATGCAGTGATGCAGGTTAACCAGCTCATGTTTAGCGAGCAGTACGCCGATGTCTTCACCGGGGATCGTAACTGGCAGGAAATCGATGTTGCTGATGCGTTGACTTACAGCTGGGATGACTCGTCGACCTACATACGCAATCCGCCATACTTCCAGCTCGACAACAGTCAGCAACTGAAGCCTGTCATGCAGGCGCGTATTCTTGCACTGCTTGGCGATTCGATTACCACCGACCATATCTCGCCCGCCGGTGCGATCGCGGTGGATAGTCCTGCCGGCAGATACCTGCTCGAAAACGGGGTAGATCGCAACAGTTTTAATTCATACGGGTCGCGTCGTGGGAATCATGAGTTGATGATGCGCGGTACTTTCGCCAATATCCGCATTCGCAATGAAATGACCCCCAAGGTTGAAGGTGGTGTCACGCGGTATATGCCGGGCGGCGAACAGATGAGTATTTACGATGCGGCGATGAAGTATGCACAGGCCGGAACGCCACTGGTAGTGATTGCCGGTAAGGAATATGGTACCGGATCAAGCCGTGACTGGGCAGCCAAGGGGGCGCGCCTGCTCGGCGTCAAGGCCGTGGTTGCCGAGAGTTTCGAACGTATCCATCGCTCCAACCTGATCGGCATGGGGGTCTTGCCGCTGCAGTTTATCGACGGCTTCGATCGAAAGCGGTTAAAGTTGACCGGTGCTGAAAAAATATCCATTAGCGGTATGCAAAATGGTTTGCAACCCGGGCAAAGGTTGGACCTGTCGGTAACCGACATTAACGACATCACTTTGTCCGTGGAAGTATTGTGCCGCATCGATACCCGCGACGAAGTGGCCTACTACGAAGCCGGTGGTATATTGCAGTACGTACTCAACAAAGATCAGGATTGATGTCATGCTCATAACCTTCAAAACCAGTGCCTATGCAAATATTACGATGCTGGGTGATATCGGGCTCAAGATGCTCGAAATGATGGCTTTCGGCAGCTCGGTGCCGGGCGCGATTAACGCAGAAGATGTGCCGAGCGCGCTGAAAAATCTCCAGTCAGCGCTGGAAGAATTACCGTCGGAGGTAGAACCTGCCGATGACGCTGACGACGATCAGCCCGAGGTCAGTATGCATACCCGCGCCGTTCCCCTGGTCGAACTACTGCAGGCGGCAGTGGCTGACGAGACTTATGTCCGCTGGGAATAAACTGATTGTTTGCAGAGTAGACGTCGATCAACAACCTTGATTATGAGTAAAGCAGCAATGATGAGCGATAAAGAAATTGTGCTGGGCTATGCCACGCAGGACAAGACAAGTGGAGTGGGCGTTTACCCGATTCATCTGAATTTAAAGCGAGCTAACCGGCATGGTCTTATCGCTGGTGCGACCGGTACTGGCAAGACGGTGACCTTGCAGGCGCTTGCGGAAAGTTTCTCACAACAGGGTGTGCCGGTTTTCCTGGCCGATGTCAAAGGTGATATTTCGGGAATCAGCCAACCTGGAAAATCCCATCCAAAGGTCAATGAAAGGCTGCAGGCGCTAGACCTGCCGATAGACCAATGGCGGGGCTGCCCGACGGTTTTCTGGGATTTGTACGGCAAGCAGGGACATCCGATTCGTGCCACGATCTCCGATATGGGTCCGGTATTGTTATCCCGACTAATGGGTTTGAACGAAACCCAGGAAGGGGTGTTGAACATCGCTTTTGCGGTTGCCGATGATAATGGCCTGTTGTTACTGGATCTCAAGGATCTGCGTGCGATGCTTCGACATGTCTCGGCAACCGCTGCCGATCTGGGCAGCCTCTACGGTAATGTTTCAGCCAGTTCGGTCGGTGCCATTCAACGACGTTTGCTGGTACTCGAACGCAGTGGTGCGAAAAAGTTTTTTGGTGAACCCATGCTCGAGCTCGATGACCTTATTCAGGTCGATGACAGTGGCGCCGGTTTCGTCAATGTGCTGGCAGCCAGCAAACTGGTACAGGAACCCGCCGTCTACTCGACGCTGTTACTCTGGTTGATGTCCGAGCTGTTTGAAAATCTGCCCGAAGTCGGTGATCCGGAAAAACCGAAACTGGTCGTGTTTTTCGATGAGGCACACCTGATGTTCAAGAACACCCCGCAAGCGCTAATCGATAAAATCGAACAAGTGGTGCGGCTGATACGCTCCAAGGGCGTCGGTATTTACTTCATTACGCAAAGTCCCGGCGATATTCCGGATTCGGTGTTGGCCCAGCTGGCGAATCGGGTGCAGCATGCGTTGCGTGCGTTTACCCCGAAAGAGCAAAAAGCGGTCAGGAGCGCAGCGCAGACATTTCGCAGCGATAAAAGCTTTTCGGTACAGGATGCGATCAGCGAAATGGGCATCGGTGAAGCGCTTATTTCCACTTTAATGGCGAATGGTGCGCCATCGATAGTGAAACGTGCATTGGTCAAACCGCCGGTGTCGAGAATTGGTGCTGCAAAGAAAGTGGAAATCAACGAGGTTCTGCTGCAAAGCCCGCTCGCAGAAAAGTATGACACCGCGATCGATCGGGAATCCGCGTTTGAAAAGCTGGCGCAACGTACGGCAGTGGCGGCAAAGGCGGCGGCTGCGAAAAAGCCCGTCACCCAAACGCGCACATGCGGCGCCGAAACCGCGCGGTCGACCACGCCAGAGTATCGCTGAAACCTTTGTAAAAAGTGTCGTACGCAGCCTCGGTGGTCGCAGCGGACGCGCGCTGGTGCGCGGCATCCTGGGGTCATTGTTCAAGGGACGTTAAGATCCGTCCGGGACAGTCGCCTGGGCCTTAACTGTTCACCATCGAATCGACCACCGCGGTCCAGCCATGTGCGATGTTTTCATGATTGTAACCACCACCACCCATCGCCAGCATGCGCCCCTGGCAGTAATCGTCTGCGATCTGGCATAGTTTTGCGGCGGCGTAAGCGTGCGATGCCGGACTGAATTCCATATTGGTTATCGGATCGCCCTTGATGCTGTCGGCACCACATTGCAGCAATATGAACTCTGGCTCGTTGGCGCGCAGATAGTCTTCGATCAGCGGCCATACTTCCTGGAAAATGGCGTCGTTAGAGAAAGGCGGTACGGGGATGTTCAGCTTGGTACCTTCGGCCGGCCCGGTTCCGGTTTCATTGACAAAACCGGTGCCCGGATAAAGCGTGCGGCCGTCCTGGTGTATATCGGCGAATAGCAGATCGGGATCATCTTCGAAGCTGTAAAACACACCGTCGCCGTGATGGGCATCGATATCGATGTAAGCAACGCGCTTGATGCCATATTGTGCGCGCAGGTATTCGATCGCGATGCCGCAATCGTTAAATACGCAGAACCAGCAATACGTATGTCAACCAGTAAAATG
>CAWCBX010000190.1:0-6472 GCA_963793595.1 uncultured Gammaproteobacteria bacterium
CATGTTGTGGCCTGCTTCGACCGTTTACGTATTGCGGGTGCGCTCGCGATCGGCAGCGTAGGGGGTTCGGTCGAAGCCTTCATCCACCTGGTCGCGAATGAAATCAAGCCGCTACGTATCAACGGTGTAAGCCCCGGCTTTATCGATACTCCGATGTCACCGCTCGAGGGTGATGCGCGGCGCGAATACTACGAGAATGGGACTAGGGACTATTTGATTCCACGTGCGGGTACCGCCGCAGAAGTCGCGTCCGCAGCGATTTTCCTGCTCGCAAACGAATTCGTTACCGGTACGATTGTCGATGTCGATGGTGGGGCTATCGTTACATGAGTTTCGACAGGATCAGCAAGACCCTGGTGGGTGATACCCCGGGGCGTAGCACCGAGCTCAATTATTTCCGTATCGGTCCGCCTGACGCTACGAAAAAAGTTTACCTGCAGGCAGCCCTGCATGCGGATGAGCAGCCCGGTATTCTGATCCTGCACCACCTGCTGCAATTGTTGCGCGATGCCGACGCCGCGGGTGAACTCAAAGCGCAGTTCGTATTGTTTCCGATGGTCAATCCGCTTGGTATGGGTGATATCGAATTTGGTCAGCACCAGGGCCGTTATAACCGCAGTAGCGGGGTCAATCACAATCGTGACTGGCCGGTCCTCTATGACGCCGTGGGTCCCGGACTGGTGGAAAAAATGGGTGCTGATGCCGTGGAGAATACTCTGCTGATACGGGATACGCTGCGTGAGTGGGCTGCAAACCTGCCGCGGGTAACCGCTTTCGAGCAATGGCGTCAATGCGTGATCAGTGAAGCCTGTGATGCGGATTACGTCTTCGATGTGCATTGTGACGATGATTCGCTGGTGCATATCTTTACCATTCCGCAGCAAGCGGAAAACATGCAACAGCTCGCCAACTGGACCGGTGCCGCGGCGACATTGCTGGCCGAAGATAGCGGCGGTGGTTCGTTCGACGAGGTCTGGCCGGCAGTCTGGTTGCGACTCGCAGGTGAATGTGCGGATAAACCGGTGCCGTTGCCGGTAGTCTCCTGTACGCTGGAATATCGCGGTCAATTCGACACCTTCGATAATCTCAACCGGCAGGATGCGCAAAACCTGTACGCTTACTTCCAGGAGCAGGGTTTGATTTCCGGAAAGCTTGTCGGTGAAAAGAACGCGGCTGAGGTGCCAACCGATTTACGCGCGACCGAGTATCTGCGCGCGCCACAGGCAGGATTGCTCGCTTACTGTGTCGAGCTCGGGGATCGGGTCGAAAAGGGCGATCGTATTGCCGATTTGATTCGACTCGACGGTGAAGGGGCGTTTGTTGAAAGAATCCCGTTGCTCGCCGGTACTTCGGGGCAGGTCATTTCGCGCAAGATCAACAAGTACGTCTGGGCCAACGCCAATATTTCCAAGATCGTTGGAACAGAGATACTCGAGTCTCGCGGCGACAATCTGCTCAGCGATTAATCCAGCTTGTCAGCGACCCAGTTACTCTCGGGCAGATGTTCGTCGGCATGCAGCCAGCCGGGTTTTTCCTGCAGAAAGCTGTGATCGCGTGGCGCCAGTGGTTCGAGGTCGTCAAATAGCCCGAGCTGCATATGAATTTCATCCGGGCGGCCGGTGTATTCATAGGAGATCGGGGAGCCGCATTGCCCACAAAAACTGCGCGTGACGCCGTCATCGGTGATGAAACGATTCGGCATTGCAGCTGTGAATTTGACCTGATCGAGCTTAAAGCCGGCAAAGGTCGTCATTACTGAACCACTCTGTCGCCGGCAGGATTCGCAGTGGCAGTGACCAACCCAGTCGGATTTACCGTCGATTTCAAATTTAATGGCCCCGCAATAGCAATGACCGCTTAGCTTTGCTTCGCTCATGATCCGCCTCCTGTTTTGATGCCATGTTAAACCCGCTTCCGACCGCAGTCGATAAAATGTTAGTTGACCCCAAAGACACCCCTGATAACATATCCAACCAATAAAAAAAGCATAAATAATCGTTGTTCAAGACAGATGTCACGGCTTGGCGCCGGGACGAATTGTCGATCGACCAAACCAACAGGTGACCAAAGATGAAACAAAAAATAATTACCGCCATGGTGTCAGCGTTGCTCGCCCTGGGTACGACCCAGGCTATGGCGGCGGAAATGCTGATGAAACTGGGCAAGGCTGAAGGGCAGGTGGATATCGTTGCCTGGCCGGGTTACATCGAAAGAGGCGAGACCGATCCCAATTTTGACTGGGTTACGACTTTTGAGAAAAATAGTGGTTGCAAGGTAAACGTAAAGACGGCCAACACCTCCGATGAAATGGTCGCGCTGATGAACGAAGGCGGGTTCGACCTGGTAACGGCCTCGGGAGATGCTTCGTTACGACTGGTTGCCGGCAAGCGGGTCCAGCCGGTAAATATCAAGCTGGTGCCAAGCTGGAACACCGTCGATAAACGTTTGCAGAATGCACCCTGGCATACCGTGAACGGCGTGCATTACGGCGTTCCCTACATGTGGGGTCCCAATGTCCTGATGTACGACACGAGGGCCTTCAAGCAGGCACCGAAGAGCTGGAGTGTCGTGTTCGAAGAAACCACCCTTGGTGACGGCAAGTCGAATAAGGGTAGAGTCCAGGCCTATGATGGTCCGATCCATGTCGCCGATGCCGCCAACTACCTGATGTATCATCGCAAGGATCTCGGCATCAAAGACCCCTATGAATTGAATGAAGATCAATACAAGGCGGCACTCGATTTGTTGCGCCAACAGCGCAAGCTGGTCGCGCGCTACTGGCATGATGCCTTTATTCAGATGGATGACTTCAAGAACGAGGGCGTAGTCGCTTCGGGTTCCTGGCCGTTCCAGGTCAATATATTGCAAAGCGAAAAGCACCCGGTGGCGTCGACCATTCCGCAGGAAGGAGCGACCGGATGGGCGGATACGACCATGCTGCACGCTGACGCAAGCCATCCAAACTGCGCTTATATGTGGATGGAGCACACGCTGGCGTCAAACCTGCAGAGCGATCTTTCAGTCTGGTTCGGGGCCAATCCAAGTGTCCCGGCGGCCTGTACCGATGGTCGCGGTATGCAAAATGCCGCGGGTTGCACCGCCAATGGGCTGGATGATTTTGCAAAAATCAGCTTCTGGACCACGCCGGTTTCGAAGTGCAAAACCCAGGCCAGCTGCGTGCCCTACTACCGCTGGGTCTCCGATTATATCGGCGTCATCGGCGGTCGGTAACCTGCCGGATTCATCCAGGGGCGAGGCCGCAATCCGCATGGATTGGGGCCTCGCCACTTGTTTTCGAACTGAATCATGACAGCAGCCGTACTGTTTTCGAAGGTCTCACGTCACTATGGCCTGGTGAAGGCCCTGGACGAGGTTGATCTCGAGGTACTGGAAGGAGAATTTTTCGCCATGCTCGGACCCTCCGGTTCGGGCAAAACAACCTGTCTGCGACAGATCGCCGGTTTCGAGCAACCGACCTCCGGGCATATCGAAATTTTCGGTGAAACCGCCGAGGGCGTGCCGCCATTTCGCCGCAACGTGAATACCGTGTTTCAGGACTATGCCCTGTTTCCGCATCTCAACGTGACCGATAATGTCGCCTACGGCCTGATGATTCGGGGTGTCGAAAAAAAAGAGCGTTATCGCATTGCCGCCGAGGCGCTTGAACTGGTCGCCTTGCCTGGTCTCGGCTCACGTCGTGCAGGCGAACTTTCGGGCGGGCAGCGACAACGGGTCGCGCTGGCGCGAGCGCTGGTTAACAAGCCACGTGTATTGTTGCTCGATGAGCCCCTGGGTGGTTTTGAATCGGAATATCTTTATATCCCGCAAAGGCATAAATACGTTCTAAAAACCCTTCTCTATCAAGGGTAAAAGTGCGAATTTCTTCTTCTAATTTAATATGTAACATTGTGGTTCTAACGACTTCTTTTGCGATAAATTCACCTTCAGAAAATTCGATATCAAACAAAGTTAAAGTTCATTTTCATTAGATAATTTATTATAAATATGATTTATTTGTTTCGTTCTAAAGAAAACAAAATTATCTAAAAAAGTGACGTTTTTGTCTTTTGCAGCGATATAATTTAAAGAAAAATCGTTGGCCAATTCTTCAATAGTTGTTTGTCTGTTTGTAAGATTGGTTAAAAAGCTAGGCATAGGCAACATACGCCTTAGAGCAAACGGATGTTTAGAATCTGTTCCATGCATGTCTAAGCCAACAACTTCGAAATTACCGCCTCTTTTGGCAAACAACACTTGATAATTATTTAGATTTTCCATGACGGTATGGTCAACAAATTCACATAACGAAAAATCTACAATTACTTCTTTATCTTCGGGTATAGCGTCTAGTTTTTCTTTGAGTTTGTAAAAATTTAAAAAACTACAAAAATGCTTTACACTTACATAATAATTACCGCCATTTTCATCTTCTCTGATACATTAATACATTCGGCTTTAGTAGATTTCTCGCAAACAACGAAACACTTTTATTAATGACTACATGAATTATAAAAGTAACTGATAACCCCAGAGGCTATTCCAGTAATTAATCCGACTTTAAGGGTAACAATTAGTGTTACAAAAAAGATGATAAGTTGCTCTTTACCTATGGAAAATATTTTTTTGACAGATATCTGGAGACGCTAATTTATAGCCAGTAAAAACGAAAATTGCCATCAATGCAGGTAATGGTATACGTGTAAGTTGTGTGCTAAATAATGACAATAAAAATCACTAAAAAAGAGCATGAAAAAAGTTTGACGAGCGATTTGTTCCTCCATTATTTACGTTTACTGAACTTCTTGCAATAACAGTTACTACGTTTAAGCCTCCCAAAAAACCACTACCTACGGTTGCTAAACCTAGAGCTTTTAGGTCTTTATTTACATTAGAACGTCTTTTTTCGGGATCTAATTTATCAACTGCTTTTATACTTAGCAAGGATTCAATACTGGCAATTAATGTTAGGGCCAGAACACTAGACCAAAAACTGACTTGACCAATTTTCCAAAACTAATACTGTAGGTAATCTGAGTAATATTTGATTGATATTTGGTATCCCTGAAAGCATATATTACGGGTCAATGGGGTTCGGCTTCGTGTGCAACTAATTCGAAATAATAACTAAACCCAATAGACAAAATAACGATCCACATAGGTGCAGGAATTAGTTGTAAATATTTGTTTCTTATTTTAGGATAAAACATCATTATCATAAAACTTAAGTACACCTATAGCGCGGCATATATTAAACCGGTTTTCTATAATGAATGGCGTCGTTTATGGTGTATGGGATCTCTAATAAGATAATCAATAGTGTCTGGTCTGTTTATTTTATGCGCCAGCATAATATGGAACTGTTTCCCTAAAATAATGAATCCAATAGCTGCTAACATCCCTTGAATTGCCGAAGAAGGAAAGAAGATCGGCTAGTTTACCCATCCGTAAAAAAGCCCAAAACAATTAGTAATGCTCCCGAGCAGATAATGGCCGCGTATGCATCTTTAAGTCCTAGTGTGGTTATAGCTACTAATAGTACTCCTACGAGTCCGTTACCAGGACCGGTAATTGTGACATGACTACCACCCGAAACCCAAACTAATACACCTCCAATTATTGCAGTTATTACGCCAGCTATTGGTGGAGCTTCACTAGCCATGGCTAAGCCTAAACCTAAGGGAAGTGCGATAAGACTTACTACAAAACCAGAGAAGATGTTTTTAGGGATGTCTTTTAAAAATTGTTTTATGTTATTTTTTTTAGAACTCATTGAATAGTAAAGAAATGAAAACATCTGTGGGTAATTCGGTTAGTATATGCTCTATATCATGTGGAAAAAGTCGATCTAAAAAGCTCATTTTATTTTGTGCATTCATTATCAAAAGATCAGCACGAGCAATTTTTGCATAATGGCCAATAGAGTAACCACGTTTACCAAAAATAGGTTGTGTTTTTATTATTGACAGTGTCTTTATAGTCTAACGGAATTGCCTCTAAAATACTTTTAACGCGAGAGTTTTCACGCATTTTTAAACGCTCTTTAACAATAGTTGCTTTCCGTAAAGATTTATCATCTTCTACTTTAATTGCTATTTGCTCTTGACTAATTTCTTCAACAATAGTCACTCTATTCGCACCTAATTTTTTAGCAACATAAAGAGCAGTAGTAATCGTTTTTTGTGTTCTTGGATCTTTTAATCCGTTTACTACAATGTGTTCACATGGTAGTCGATCTACCGAAGGCTTTATCAATAACAAAATAGAACATTGTGCTTTTCGTGTTATTTTACGAGGATAGAGCCCACATAGTATTTTAAGAAATTTTCTCGTTGAACTGCACCCAGCACTAATAAATCGATGTTCTTTTCTTTGGTGGCAGAAAGGATTACTTCAACAGGCTTCCCTGTTTGAAAAACCAATTCATAATTAAGGCTTTGTTCAATAAAAGGTGCTAAAATAGCCTTCAATTTTT
>CAWCBX010000191.1:0-5933 GCA_963793595.1 uncultured Gammaproteobacteria bacterium
ATCTGTGCGTCAAGCAGAACGTCTTTGTCCGAGAACGAATCGACCCCACGCACGCCGACTGCAAGCTCTTTCAGCTGTTGCTGGCTCTCGAAGCGGCCTGGGTAGAGGTCGATCAGGCTCTCGCCGAAGATGTCGACGAGCTCATCGAAGAACGCAGGCGAAGAATGATACTCGATTAGCTCCTTCCAGAGCTCGGAGATCCCTTCGCTGTTCTTCACGAGAGATGCCGGAAAATTCCATCGAGTGTTGTTCTGCGTCGCGTCGACCTTGAGCGTGTCGAGCGATGGATATTCTTTGATCAATTGGTCGCAGACCGCATTCGGAAGAGCATCCCGTATGATGAGGTGCGGGAAGGGGTCCCGGTAGAAATCCCCCTTCTGAAATGTCCCCAAGACAGAGATCGACATGCTTGTTGCCTCCAGCGCGACAAAGACCAAAGAACACAGTATAAAACAGATTAGCGGAGTAGAATACGAATTAACATTCTTTCCCCAGATGAAGTAGGGATGCTATAGGGCTAGGTCGTGGCGACCGTCCCGCGCTCAACTTAGCTTCCTTATTCCACCAAAAAAGTAAAGGGATTCACGACCCCGTCCGATGTCGGATGCCCTCGGGGCCGAACGGTTTCGCGAATCTCATTTTTTTACTTGCTGCAAATAGTGGAAATAGGGCGGTGATATTTCCTGTCTCAGCCTAGGATGACCGTTGATACTATTGATCGAACAGTTTGTCCGGGTTGAGGATGATGTCGGGGTCCATCACAAGCATCGTTCCTTTCATTAGCTCGATTTCAGGCTCACCATCAGCATTCGAAACGCTAGGGGTGGTGAACCTTCGTCTCTATTGGAATTGCTGGTCAGGGCACCCAGTGCCGCTGTCGCGAGCGCTGCGGGGTCACACGATGCGTCAATTCGCGAAACGGCCAAGTTCTCTGGGAGCAGCTTGACGATTTCGCGGTGGTAGTCGAGCCAACGACCAAACTCGGCGCGTTGCGAGGGGGAAGAGTTCGTATTGAATCGACCCTTCGAAGTCCTTTCGAAAACACGCTTCACAACCGTCTTATCGTCGATCTCCAGGATAAGGACTCTTACAGGGATCGATCCGTAGAAATTTCGCATGGCCCACCGGATCAGTCGATGGCCTCGCAACCGGCGTGAATCGATGACCATTCCCCAGATGCCCTGTGTGAAGCCATCCTGATGGATCACGATCCGATCGGGAAAGTGCTCGAGCAGTCTCTCGGAGAAGAGGACATGGGCCAGGACGCGTCTCGCCTTCCGCGCGCGGCGTTTAAAGGGCCGACCATGAAGAACCATCAACACGGCGAGAGAAAAGGCCAGTCCTGGGTGGCGCAAGCAGACTGGTCCGATTGTGCGCCAAAAAGCCATTCGCCCCAGTCTCATGATAGCAATTTCGCCCATTTCGAGATTGAACGCCCGGTATTCCTCGAAAGCGAGAAAGGGAGTACCGAGCCGCGGATCGAGACGATCAAGCTCTTTGGCCAGCGTTGTCTTTCCCGCACCGGGCAGGCCCACGAATTCGACGATCATCGATCGTCCGTGTCCCGCGGCCCCCCTGCCGCCCGGTGTTGCAGAACGTAGATCCGATTATTGGCCAGGTTCGCCAACAAGGAATTTCGTGCCGCCCAATGTTCGATCACTGAGATCAACGAACGTGGCATGATCGGTCTCTTTTCCTTCAGCACGGGGAGTACTGAGAGTGGATGGATCTCGACGATCGAGAGGCCGAAACGTTCGGCGAGTGCTTCGACCTCTGTATCCGACATACAATGTGGGTCCTTGTCCTTTCCCCTTTTCGCAAAGCGATGAATCGCGCGCCGTAGACGCAGCTTCGACCCGCTACAGCGAATATGGTTATTCAGCACCAGGATTCCGTCTTTGGCAAGCAAGGCCACGAGTTCTTGCATGACTTCTTCTCGGAGCGAGGGCTCCGCGTTGGGAAAGAATCGAAAAGCTGTGATCAGCTCGAATCGACGCCCGGCGAGGACGGGCTCTCGGGTCAGATCGGCTTGCAGGAGCTCGGTCTTCTGGAGATGGCTTTTGGCCACGGCGAGCATGGATTCCGAGACGTCGATGCCAACCGCCGAGTCGACCTGATTCTCGAACAGCTGGAGGATCCGGCCGGTGCCACAAGCAAAGTCGAGCATGCGGATGGATTCTCGACGTCGGAGTCGATAGCGTCCGAGGATCGCCTCCAGCTTTTCCTGTTCGAGCTTCCAGATGACGCTGCGATAGGGACCGTGGTAGAACTTGTCGTGATATTCAGGGCCTTCATCGAGATGTGAGTCGCGATAGCTTTGGGGTACAGGCTCCACGCTCCGGGTACAGTCGGTGAATCCACTTCGTTCACCAGCGATCCGATCTTGCCATTCCTCGACGCTGATACATCGCATCGATTCCGCGGGGAGCACGATTTCGACTTCCACGCCACGACTCTCACAATAGGTGAAGAAATCCTGGTACCACCCGTGGACCTGGTCGGAATCGGCATACAGCTCGTAGATCGCCGCTTTACGACGATTGCCTCGAAATTTTCCTCGACGGGTCTTGGGTGTGATCACGGCTTCCTCGAGTTGAGCCCGGAGTCGTTCCGGCGGAATGTAGATCGTGAGTACGCGGACCCTGCGACCCGATCCGAGGATATCGAGGGCCTCGTCACGACCGTGAACGTGGGCGCTGCGCTTGAAAGGGCGCATGAGATCATAGTGGAAAAAAAGCCGCTCGAGCTGCGGTGGACGGGGCTCGATCAGATCGAAGGCGTTGTAGGCCGGAATGGAGGCAGGATCGTCGAGCCCCAGGTAACGGGCGAGATCGGGTTCCTTGCCCCCACGTAGGCGATCGATCAGCGTGCTCTTTCCCGATGAAGTCGGTCCCGCGATCACGATCAGGTCCTCGATCCGCCGCTTCTCGGCGATCACCGTAAAACGGCCTTTGTGCTGGGAGGGAATGGCGGAGACCTGCGCAAAGACACAGCGCTGGTACTGGAGCAGATGAAGAATCGCGTCCTGCGTGAAGAAAAATTTCTGGCCAGAGAACCCGGCACGCTTTGGGGTGTTCGAAGGCCGACCGGAGGTGCCGTTCTTTCCTACATAGATCACAGGGGAGTTGCGCAGGGAGAGATATCGAAGCCAAGGCACACCCAGTTTTCGTCGATCGTGGTTGCCGAGGCCCGCGACCTCCAACACCAGGCGTCCGGTCGTCATCTCGATCAATCGTTCGAGCGACGCGAGCGGATTCCGCAGATGGTGTAGAACGTTCAGGCAGAGGACGTGATCGAACTGCTCGTTCAGCGAATCGACTTCAAAATCGAGAAGCGCGAACTCGACATCCAACCCCAGGCAATCCGCCAGAAGTCTGGCCTTACGGATGTTCTCGGGATCCACGTCGATTCCCAGGACCCGAGTCGCCCCCCTCTTCGCCGCCTCGAAACAGAAGAAACCGAAATTGCTCCCGATATCCAGAACCGACTCACCACTGAGATCGTCCGGCAGAATCGCTCGGGCAGTGGCCGAGCGGTCCTCTCCCCCCGTCTGCAGGCCGTAGGGCAATGCTATGTTCTGGTATTTGAAGTTTTCACGTGCCAGCAAGTCTTCGATTTCGGCTTTCGACCACGTGGATTCAGCGCTGGACATGGATAATCGGCTCTTTGGATTCGAATTGGAAGCGAGTTCGCCTGGCTCGAAGACCCTATTGGTCGCTCCGAAACCATGACCTAACCCCTTTTGATCTTCGTATCATGACCTTAGGGAATTGGAATTTCAAGCAGTTACTCAAAAGCCTGCCTATTTAAATATATCGGTGAAATATTCGGCAGGTTTCATCACGGTTTTCATCACCCGGTAGGGTATAGATCAGAAAATTTATGCAGGGATTGGGTAGGGGCTATAACTAAAAATCCCTGGATTCAGGGTCAACTAATTGGGGAATTTAGTAGTCAACCAATTCTGGGACTTTGCCGCGGCTGGGGCCGGTTATTTCCATGTGTCGGAAAGTGGATTAAGGTACACTGCTCGCGGCAAAAGGAAGAAGAAACATGCCAGGATGGGAGACGATCGGCTTGTTTCCATTTTCTTCCTTTGCTTCAATAAAGCCACGACAGGCCCCTGATAATAAAGTCACGGGCCTGGTCAGAGATAAATAGACTCTATGCACAATCGACGATCATTATATTTCGGGCCGCGCGCCGATGTGTGGCGAATCTGTCGTGCCAGGAGTCAAGTTCAATTTGTTGCACGACGCGGAGTCGTTAGGTGATGAACGAGGCACCGCTCTGGCTGGTGACAGGCGACAAGGCCGGGGATAATGCGCAACTCATGGTTATTGCAGAGGCCCTGGGGCAACCTTATGAGGTGCGTCGGGTGATTCCTCGCAAGGAATATACACATGGCAAGCCAGGTTTTAAACCGTCGCTATACCACCTGGACATGGAAAAGTCAGACCCGTTAGTTCCGCCCTGGCCGGCGTTGGTGCTGACTGTCGGTCGCCGACCCGCCATGGCGGCGCAGTGGATTCGAAAGCAGTCCGGGGGTAAAACCAAAGTTGTTTTGCTGAACCGGCCAACAAAAATGCTGTCAGAATTTGCACTGGTAATTATCACAGGGCAATTTCTGACGCCGAAACGGGATAACATCCTGTCTCTGGATCTTCCACTCATGCGGGTTGATGCGGCTAAAATTGATAAGGCCGTTAAAATCTGGCAACCTTCGTTCCAGGCGTTGAAGCAACCTGTTACGGCCGTGTTGATTGGTGGACCTACCAAGCCATACTATATGGACGAGGCCGTTATTGGTACTCTGTTGCAACAGCTTGAGAAGCAGCTTGCAGGTGGGAGCCTTTTTATTACCACCAGTCCACGCACTCCTGATGCTGTCGTCGATTATCTGCAGCAGCACAAGCCGTCAGATAGCACTCTGTATTGCTGGCAGCCAGATGACAGCAATAATCCCTACTTTGCGCTGTTGGGACTGGCGGATTACTTCGTTGTTACCGGTGACAGCTTGTCGATGATGGTGGAGATTGCCCGTTTGGGGAAGCCGCTGGCGATATTCCCGCTGCCCGAGCAAGGCGGTTGCATTGCCCACGCGATACGGCGGGCAATCATGGCGATCAGGCGTTCACTAAGGTATTTGCCAGGCGGGTACTTTGGTTACACCCGAGACCTCGGCCTGGCCCACCAATACCTGCTGGATAACGGCCTGGCCTCAACCGTTGGGCAGCCATTTGTCAGCCCTCGAGGCGCGATCGAAGATCAGCTTTCGCAAGTTGTAGCGCGGATCAAGCAATTGTGATTGATAAAGGGGTTTAAAAATAGCCATCATGTTAATGAAAATCATACGAACACTGGTGAGGGGTGCACTTTTCTTCCTGCCTGAGCATAAAAGGATTGCCATTGATCGCCGGCTGCGGGGTCGTGAAGAGTTTCGCAAGTTACAGAAAGCGGATTGCGTGATCGTTTCTTTTGGGAAAAGCGGTAGAACCTGGCTAAGGGTTATGTTGTCACGATTTTATCAGTTGAAGCACGGTTTGCCTGATTATAGCCTGATCGCTTTTGATAACCTGCATGCAAAGAACCGGGATATTCCCCTGATATTTTTTACGCATGATAACTACCTGAAGGATTTTGTCGGTAATGCTGATTCCAAAAAGGATTACTACCAGAAGAAGGTAGTATTGCTGGTGCGAGATCCCAGGGATGTGGTCGTGTCGCAGTATTTTCAGTGGAAATACCGTATGAATTCCTGGAAAAAACGATTGAACAAGTACCCTGCCCATGGTTCGGATATTAGCGAGTATGAATTTGCGATGGATCAAAACCAGGGTTTGCCAAAAATTGTAGACTTCCTTAATCTGTGGGCAAAAGAGGCTGGGAAAATCGACCAGTTGCTGGTGGTTCGTTACGAAGATATGCGCAGG